>JAITTM010000018.1 GCA_031286975.1 Coriobacteriales bacterium | reverse complement strand
CAGGGATGGAACTCGCGCATGGTCTTTTGCTGACGGTTCTCTGAGTGGAAGAACTCATAGGAGCGCGAGCCGTTGATGCAGATAAAGGGGTACTCCTTCTTGAATGCCGCGTCCTCAAGCCACTTGGTTGCCGTGATGCTCTCGCGGTGGGTTGCGTAGGGCTCGATGCCCCAGGCTCCAAAAGTGGCAAAGGGCACCAGCTCGATGCGGCCGCTGGGAGTGGCAAAGCCGGGGCTGCCATCGGGGCGCAGCAGACCCTTCTCGTACTTGCGATAGGTAGCGCAAAAATCGTCGTACTCATAGCCACCCTGGGCGACCAGTTCATCGAAGCTACCGTCACCGGCAGCGACATGCTTGCGGTAGTAGTCGGTATGGGCATCGGGTACCTCGATGCGGCCGGCTTTTGAGCGCCCAGCACTCTTGAAGCTCTTGCCGGTCACGGGATCATACACATTGAAGCCGGTGTCAAGGTAATCCTGAAGAAGGGCATCCAGCGTGGGCCAGCGCTCCTCGAAGAGCTCGGGGTTAAGACGCTTGCCCAATGTGACGATCAGCTCCTCATCCGACCGAGTCTCGTAGTAGTCGGTCACGTGTTTCATGGCGCGCAGCGGCGTCCACCACACCCGCAGGGAGTCGCGCTCGGCCGTGGTCTTGAGGGGCAGGAACAGATCGGCAAAGGCAACGGCCGTGGGAGTCATATACGGGTCTGCTACCACGCAGAACTCGACATCCTTGAGCATGTTGAACACACGGTTGGACGCAGTGGCTGAGCAGGATATCCCGTTGGCTCCCTGCGACCAGAACATCTTGATCTTGTAGGGCTCACCGGTCTCGAAGGCACGGTTGACTGCGTCGCAGTCCGCCATGCCGATGAACTGCACGCACTCAGGATGCACCAGGTTGACCGTGAGTTTCTTGGCAAAGACATCCTCGTCGCAATAGAGCTGTGCGGTCGCATAGCCGGGATTGATATCAAAGCCGTTGCGCACGATGACGTTGGTGCCGGGGCGATCGATGTTGCCGGTGATGCTCATGAGGTTGCTGACCGTCTGGCAGAGTTGGATGGAGTCGACCTGCGTATCAAAGGCAAGCCCCCACTGAACGGAGGCGCGCTTGGCCTTGGCGTAGAAGCGCGCTGAGTCGATGATAAGCTGCTCGCCAAGACCGCATATCTCGGCTGCCCAGGCGGGCGTGAACTGCGCGACATGCTCCTTGAGCTCGGGATAGTAGGCACACCAGTAGTTGATGAAGTCGTGGTCGATCAGATCCTCGGTAGTGATGACGTTCAGCCATGCCAGCGCCAGGGCAAGGTCGGTTGCCGGGCGCAGTGGCAGCCAATACTCAGCGCGCGCGCCCCACCAGGTGAGCTGCGGGTCAATGGAGATGAACTTGGTTCCCAGCTGCATGCAGGCCACAAGCCAGTGCCCTAAAAAGCCGTCGGCGTTGGAGCGCAGTGGCTCGCAGCCCCAGATGACGATGACTTCGGGCGGCAACCACTCGGGATTGCTGTAGCGATCTTCGTGGATCTCCGAGCAGTCGACGATTGGGAAGTCGCCCACGCCGGCAGCGGTACCGCAGGTGCGCGGCAGGTAGCAGGAGTAGCCGGAGAAGCCGATGGCACCGATGTTGGGCGTGCCCAGAACGGCTCCGCCCAAGAAGGGCACCCATGACGAGATGTTGCGACCCGTGCCGTGGTTGACGAAGATGGACTCGCGACCATAGCCTTCAGCCTCCATCTTGGCGAGAAACTCGGCGATCATATCGTAGGCCTCATCCCAGCTCACGCGCTGCCATTTGTTCTCGCCGCGCTCGCCCACGCGCTTCAGTGGGTATTTGGGGCGGTCAAGATAATTCGCTGCCTCCTCAAGATTCAAACAGCGCATGCACAGACGGCCATTGGCGCAGGGGTCGAGCGGATCGCCCTCGACTTTCTCCAGTTTGCCGTCCTTGGTATAAAGCAGCACGCCGCAGGAATCATGACAGCCGGGGGCGGAGTAGGTATAGGTGCGGGTGACGGTGTAGCCGTCCTCCTCCCACTGCCACTCGCCTTCGTGATAGGCCTGGCGGTCGATCCCATCCAAGAACTCTTTGTAGTCAAATAGCATCTTCTCTCCTCGCTCTCTTTGTCTTTGCTTCCTGCATACACTGCCGGATGAACAGGCAGCTCTGTGTACCAAATTGCGACAGAGGCAAGCGGAGCTTTGTGCGAACCCCTTGGTTTGGAATTATGTTGAGGGAGCAGGGCACTGTCATGGGGCGTAAAGCGTAATTTTGGGATTTGCCAAAAAACGCCTAAGTACAGAGGTACTAAGTGCCTCCATTTTGCCGTGGTTTGCTGGATAGGAGCAGCGCGGTTCTATTCCCGGTGCCCGCTCAGTACTCCTGTTGGCTGCGTGACAGAAGCTCTTCGATGAAAGCTGGGTAGTTCCTGGCAGCATCAAAACTCTGCTTCCAGAGTGAGCGCGCGCCCTGACGTAGTGCCAGATAGGCTCCGGCGCCACCGTTGATGAGGGACAAGAGACCCTGCGCGATATCGTGTGCCGTGGACTGGGCGGGAAGCAGCATGCCGGAAACGCCGTCTTTGACGATCTCGCGCACGGCACCGGCATCCACGGCGACGACAGGTATGCCAAATGAGAGCGCCTGCATCATGCTGAAGGGCAGACCCTCGGCCAGAGAGGCGCTCAAGAACACATCGACCTGCTTCTGACGATAAAAACCGAGCAGGACAGCGGTCGTGGCATGCCCCTCAAAGCTCCAGGTGCTGCGGGAGAGCCGTTGCGCGGCGAGCGCCCTGAGTGCCGCCTCCTCGTCCCCTGCCCCAAAATGCGTCCAGTTAAGGGGTAGCTCGGTGCCTTGCTCCAAAAGGGCAAGGGCTTCGATGATCCGTCCAAGCTGCTTTTTGGGCTTGAGCGGCGCGACACTCACGATGTTGAGCGCCCGCTGACCCTGCCCCGTAACAGCAAAGGGGTTCAGGCCTGCATCTGGCGTGCCCAGATACGCCGTCTGTATCTTTGCATCAAAGCCGGGGAACTTCTGGTTGAGATAAGCGCTGCCATCAAAGGAGGCGGGATAGACCGCGTCGATATTCTCCAGTATCCAGGGCATCAAGGGCAGATACTGAGCGGGGTGTTGTTCCTCATACAGATCGAGACGATGTGCGCGTGCAATCACGGGTATATGTTCCCGCTGCAAGAGCGTGCGCAATAGCAAGGCCGCAACAGCGGTGTCATGGAGCAAATAGCTATAGAGGGTAAGGGGCTCATCCGGGCTCAGAACCCCCCTCTCAAAGAGCTTCTGGATAACATCGTGGGTGTTGGCTGTCTTTTGGGCGAAGTACCTGAAGTAGAGCCTGCGCTCCAGACTGGCTTTGCGTCGAGCCTTGTCATAGCCTGTCAGCAGCGGCTTGAGCAGCTTTGCCTCGATGCCGGTCGCCAGCGCCATGCCGTAGTATGCCGAGTTGAGGGGGTTGCCGGTGAATGCCTGCACCGTGCTGGGAAGCTCACGGGTGAGCTCGCCTTTCTCGTCCACCTCTGCGGCGACGATCACGACCTTCTCAAAGGCATCCGCCAGATAGGCAATCTCGGCTTCCAGGAACTCCTCCCCCGTGTTGTAGGGGTAGTTCTTGGTGATGAGCAGCAGTTGTTGTGTCATGAGGTTTCCGTTCTGGAAAGGCAGTGATCAGCTGTCGATCTGAACCTTCTCAACGAGGTTGATGAGTTCTTGACGGGAGTGCACGTTCATCTTCTGGTAGATATTGTAGATATGCGCTTTGGCGGTATGCAGCGAGATGACGAGCTCGTTGGTGATGTACTCGGCATTGCGGCCCTTTGCGAGCAAAAACAGCACCTCCTTCTGGCGCGATGAGAGTCCATAGGCAACCGCTGCTGCCTCGCACTTGCGGCGCCATATGCCCTGACGGTCGCGCAGGGGATCGTCGATGTCAGCTTCAGCCCGCTTGTTGCCAGGAGCGCCGGAATCCAGAGGGCGGGATACCATGTAGATGCTGCTCTGGGTGATAGCCTCCTCGTCGATAGGATAGTTGTTCTCCATCATCACAAAAACGGCTTCGATCACAAAGATCAAGATGAGCGTAACGGTGACCACCGCCAGCGTCGCCTCGCCGAGCACCGTGGTCCAAAAGGCGATATAGCCGCTTGCCGTGCCGATGCAGATGCCAAGGTAGCTGAACATCCTGCCAAATGCCACCGTCTGCATAGGCGCCAGATGAAACAGGTTGATGTGCTCGGTTATGGCGCTGTTGCCCTGCACCACGATGACCAAAAGCCCACAGAACATGATGACGCAGCAGACTGCCTTGCCCTCGTCGCCCAGAAACAGGAGCGGCAACATGCCAATCGCCGCAAACAGCAAAAAGCTGCGCATCACGAAATTCTCACCGAACTTCTTCCAATGCACACTGTCAACGATCATGAACAGCATGATGAGCAGCAAAGCGAACACCAGCAAAAAATCCATGTAGGGGATGCCGTGCCCGTATTTGATGAACCACGCGAGGATGAACCCCAAAGCGATGCTCGAGATAACCGTCGAGAGCACCGGCTTCCACGAGAGATGCGTGCGTGCATTCGAGGTCTTGCGGTCGATGAGCTCGATTTCGAGGAAGGGGCGATAATAGCGCTTAAGGAAGATGAAGGCCGCGAGCGAGAAGAGCGGGAGCAAAAACACCAGTATCCCCTGATACTGTGGGTTGGTAACCAAAAAGCCCAGAACCCAGATCATGCCGATGAACATCGATGATGAGATGAACACCTTTGATTGCCCGATGTTCAACAGCGAATTGAACTCGCTCCATTGCACGACGAGCAGGGCAAAGCCTATGCCGGTAAGCGCCCAGGCGACGAGCAGAACGGGCGACTCAGGGTCGACGAAGGGGAACAGCTCTGCCAAAAGATTGGCGGTGCTGAGAAGCACGGCAAAAAGCGGCAGAACAGGACGCAGCCTGAATACGAGCTCCGAGAAGCGCCAGACAAAGAAGAGACTGAGCACCACAGCTAAAGCCAGCACTCCGTGCGCCACGAGCGAGAGTTGGTCGCCACTTGCTATCTTGTTGGTAAAGAGGGTGGTGCCAAAGACGAGGAGCATCCAAGCGAAGAAGAAGGAGGAACCCAGAATGCCCAATGCCAGAAAGAGGTCGATGGTAATCTTACCTTCGCTCTGGTTTTGGACAAGTGCCGAACGCTGCCTTTTAGCGTCGTTCATAGAATCCCCCGGGTTCTCTGGCCTTTACACCAGACTGATAGAGCAGGTATACCCCAGCGCCCAATTATAGCAGAGCGCCTACAGGATTGTGCGTCTAACGGAGCACTATGCGGGCACTCCTACAAGCGCTTCTTCAAGCACTCGGGCGCTCGGGCACCCGACGAAACGCCTGGACGGAGCACTCGGACACCTGACGGAGCACACAGCAGCTTTTGCAGCAAGGGAGCAACCGCATCGAGAGAATTCCCTGATGCGGTTGCCCCTTAATCTGTCGTCGTACGTTTTGAGCTGCGGTGCTCAGTCCTATTTGGAGAAAAGACTCCAGCGGGTCTTGCCATCGAATTTCTTGACCAGATCCTCAGCTTCGCCATAATACAGGCACCACGCCTGGCAGGCCTGTACGCATGACGGGAGCTTACCCAGCTTACTGCGATCCTCGCACAAGTTGCAGGCCTTGGTGAGAACGGGAACGTATACCCACTCCCAGTTGTTCTCAAGACCAAGATCCTCGGTGTACTTATAGGGACCGACCTCGGTGATCTTGATACCAAACTCACCGGCTGCAAGACCCAACTCGTTTCTGCAGGCTACCTCACAGGAGTGGCAACCGGTGCAATACTCATAATTAACCAACAGCGCCTTCATGTTGCTCCTCCCTATTTGATGTACGTTACTAACGGCTCTTCGATATCTGGATAGCGCTGCCCAGGCTCCCACTGCGCGTAGTTGCCCTGCTCGGCAACCACCTCGTGCGGGAGTTTGTCGCCGTCTTGAACGGGATAGACCTTGCAAAGCATGCTCTTGATGGGAGAGCCGATGCCGCCTTGACCCACATAGAATGCCTGCGTGAGGTTGTTGAGGTTGGAATCGAAGGTGCCAAAGAAGTTGGGGGAGGCCGCCTCTTGCTCGGGGAACCACCACCCATGTTCGGCATGGACGATGCCAGCCTTGGTTTGCTCGGTTATGGTAGCGAGCTGCTTGCAGCGTGCGCCACGACTGTTCTCGAGCCAAACCCAGGTCTGATCCCGGATGCCGTACTTCTCGGCATCAACAGGGTTGATCATGACGAGTGGCCAGGGATGGAACTCGCGCATGGTGGGAAGCTGACGATGCTCTGAGTGGAAGAACTCGAAGGAGCGACCGCCACCGGAGAGAACCAGTGGGAAGTCCTTGAAGGTCTCTGGTGTGGAAAGGGGGCTTTCCGGCGGCTCAAGATGGTACGGCAGAGGATCGACTCCCCAGCGATCGTAGCCAAAGGACCATAGCTCGATACGACCAGTGGGAGTGTTGAAGCCGGGTTGCCCATCAGGACGGAGCAGACCCTTCTCATACTTGTAGTAGGTCTCGTCCCAATCCCAATATTCGGTTCCACCCTGCTCGACAAGCTGCCGGAAATCCTTATCGAACAGCGTGCCACCCGGCGAGCGCTGGTCGAGCAGATACCAGGTCGCGAACTCCTCGTCAGTGGCAAAAGGCCAGTTTTCAGGGCAGAGGCGCTTGCCCACATCCATGACGATCTGCTCGTCGGAGTGTGCCTCATAGTAGCTGGTGACTTTGACCATCGAGCGAACCGGTGTCCACCAGGTGCGCACGGAGTTGCGCTCGCAGCTCATGGCAACCGGCAAGACGATGTCTGCAACGGCAACGGCGGTGGGGGTCATGAAAGGATCGGCCACAACCACGAAATCGACCGAGTTGAGGGCGGCGTAGACACGTGGCGCATCCATGCCGGGGCAGGCCAGGGCATTGGAACTCTGGATCCAGAACATCTTGATGGGATAAGGTTCGCCCGTCTCGATGGCGGAGAGGATCGCATCGGTATCCGCGCATGATACGATGTTTGATTCGTTGATACCGGATGTCTTGGAGATGAGCTTTAAGTTATACACCTCGGGGTCGATGAGATCGTCTCCCAGACCATAGCGCTTCTCGATGAGGAAGGCGCAGCGGATGAAGATGTTGCCGCCGGGGTTATCGATGTTGCCGGTGATGGCCATGAGGTCAGCGGCGCACTCGGTGACACCCAAGGCGGCGAGCTGCTGCTCGAAGGCAAGACCCCACTGGATGGCGCAGGACGATGAGGTCGCCATCAGGCGGGCGGCACCGCGCAGGTCATCGGGGTCACAGTCACAGTACTGAGAGGCCCACTCAGGGGTCTTGTCGGCAACACGCTCGGCCAAGGCCTCGAAGCCATAGGTCCACTTCTCGACAAAATCGTGATCGTAGAGGTCTTCTGCGATGATGACATTGAGCAGCGCCATGCCCACAACCGCATCGGTGCCGGGACGGACGGGTAGCCAGTAAGCCGAGCGGGCACCCCACCAGGTGAGCCGCGGGTCGATGCTGATAATCTTAGAACCCTGCTGGACGCATTGCACCAGCCAGTGACCCAAAAAGCCGTCTGCGTTGGATTTGATGGGCTCGTTGCCCCAGATGACGATACAACCGGGCACGGCCCAGTCCTTATTGGCATAGCGGTCGGGATGGCACTGCGAGGCATCGGCCAGAACCATGTCGCCAAACTTGGCGGAGGTGCCGATCATGCGGGGCAGATAGCAGGCAAAACCGGTGAACCCGAAGGTCGAGACGTTGGGGGTCTCCATGGCGGCTGACGCGAAATAGGGCACCTGCCAACCGATGTTACGCCCCGTTCCATGCACCACGACGATGGAAGGGGAACCAAAGTTCTTCTTGATGTCCTTGACCTTGATCTCGATCTCGTCGAGGGCCTCGTCCCAGCTGATGCGCCTCCACTTGTTCTCACCACGCTCGCCATCACGCTTGAGCGGGTACTTGAGCCGGTCGGGGCTGTTGACGGCCTCGGGCATATCAAGGCAGCGCATGCACAGCTTGCCCGATGCTACGGAGTTCAGTGGGTCGCCCTCAACCTTGACCAGTGTGTTGTCCTTGGTGTACAGCAAAACGCCGCAGCCCATATGACAGCCCGGAGGCGACCAGTGCGTCGTCCTCGTGACGGTCAGATCACCCTCCTGCCATTGCCACTCGCCATCGTGGTAGGCTTCACGATTGACAGTATCCATGTACTCATTGAAATCTGCCATGTGGTTATACTCCCTTCGTCTTCTCGTTTTTTGAGATACCTGATAGTGTGCCAGATGTCCGTTGTGCGTCATTACCAATAGAACCTTATTTGTCGCTCATCGCGATTCTCGCCTAAGCAAAAAAGACTGATACCCCTTTGATGACCCTCATCTTTTTTGTGTGGCATACCTAAAGCGGACACCACAGAGGTGTCCGCTCGCTTGCCTTTATTCGCAAGAATCCTTTGAGCTACATGAAGACGATGGTGGCGTTGTTGGCGATAAATGCCGGGAGCTTCTCTTCTCCGCGAATGGTCCAATTCAACTCCATGGCCGCTCCCTTCTGTTCTGACAAAGGGTTGTACCGCCTCTTGCCCTGACGTTTATTGGGCGGTGATGAGTTCTGCCGCAACGGCTGCCGCAGAGCCAGCGTCGGGCGCATAGCCGTCGGCACCGATCTCATCGGCATATTCCTGCGTAACAGGAGCGCCGCCCACCAGTATTTTGACGCGATCGCCCAGGCCAGCCTCCTTGATGGCCATCACGGCCTCTTTAAGGGCAGGCAATGTGGTGGTGAGAAGAGCCGAGAAGCACACCAGATCCAGCTCCTCGTGCTCCTGCACGTATGACACGAAGGTCTCGACCGGCACATCGACACCCAAGTCCTCGACCTCGATACCCTTGCCCTCGATCATCATGCGCACGAGGTTCTTGCCGATGTCGTGCATATCGCCCTTGACCGTGCCGATCAGAGCCTTGCCCAAAGGCTCGCCACCCTCTTCTGCCAGGTAGGGCTTGAGCAGCGCGGTACCTGCATTCATGGCGCGAGCGGCCACCAGAACCTCAGGCACGAAGACCTCATTGTTCTTAAACTTGGGCCCAATGATATCCATGGCAGCCAAAAGTCCACCACCTAGGATCTGCTGCGCGGTAAGCCCCTCATCGAGTGCCTGCTGAACCAGTGCTTCAACATCCTTCTTCTTGCCAGCCTGTACCGCTGTTGAAATATCATCGATGATTGCCATGCTTCTCTCTCCTTACCTCGCTTGTCGTTTTGCCTCACCTGTCGTTTCTGCCTGAACCCATCGCAGCTCTATTTGGCTGATTTACCATTGACCCACCTCTGCATTCTCACGTATGAGCCCTGGGTAAGGCAAGTACCCATATCGAGGATTCCCTAAGCCTTCCAGCCTGAAATAAGCACCGCAAGGCAATCCGCGTCGTCTTTTTTGCTGTATGCGCCATGCGATGATGCGGCACCAGGCCCTATTGGCGAGTCCTTGCTCTTGTCTGTTAAAGGGCACATAATGATGTGCAGAAATCAGACTGAGCCTGTGTGTTGTAGATCAGGGGAGAAGACCATGGCAACTCCAGTGAACCAGAAGCGTCTGGGCATCCACTACGCGTGGTGGATCATGATCGGTTGCTGCTTTTTGCAGGCAGGCGCTTTGGGTGCTGTGCTCAACTCATCCGGCGTGTTCTTCCCGGCGATCGTTGCCGATCTGGGCTTTACGCAGGGAGGTATCTCCTCCTATCTGACCTTCTACTCCTGGGCAACCTGTGTGGGCATGCTCCTGGTAGCGCGGTTCTTTCCACGGGTCGACACCCGCATCCTGATGAGCGGCTGCACGATCCTCATCGTCTTGGCCTTGGGGCTCATGAGTGTCTACACCGAGCTCTGGCAGTGGTATCTGTCCGGTGTCGTGTTTGGGCTTGCCGGCAGTTTCATCTTCGTGGTGCCCGCTCCGGTGCTGATAGGCAACTGGTTTGCCAAGAAGACCGGGTTCGCCACAGGCTTTGCCATGGCGTTCAGCGGAATCGGGGCCGCGGTCTTCTCTCCACTGTTCACAGCCTTTATCGAGGCCTTTGGATGGCGCAGTACCTACGTGGTGGTAGCGGTGATCGTCGCCGTGCTGGTGCTGCCGTGGACCGTGTTCGTGTTCCGCTTCAAGCCCGAGGATCTGGGGATGCAGCCGTACGGGCATGAGGAAGCGCAGGGCGATACGCCCAGACAGACGATCTCGACAGCGGGTGCCACGCTCAAGAAGGCTCTGCCCACGCTGTCATTTGTGGCGCTGCTCGTCTTTGCGGGGCTCACGGCCTTCTATTCCGGCTACAACAACCAACTTCCCACCTTTGCCATCAGCAGGGGCTTTGACCCCCTGTTTGGTGCGACGCTCATCAGCGCTGCCATGTTGGGCAACATCGCGTCAAAGCTCATCATGGGCGTGATCATCGAGCTGCTGGGGGTCTTGAGAACAACGGTTTTGACCCTGGTGCTCATCGCGCTGGCCATGCTGATGTTTGTCTTCCTGCGCGCGGAGTGGGCGCTTTATTGCGCGGCGTTTTTCTATGGTTCACAAAATGCGCTGGTCTCCGTCAGCACACCTCTGATCATCAAGGATATCTTTGGCAACAAGAACTACACCGAGATCTATGCCTTCGTGCGCTTGGGCACCGGAATCATCGGCGGCATAGGCATCTCCGTCGTTGCCATCGCCTTCGACGTCTTTGGCAGTTACGATCCGGCCTTCTACGGTGGCGTGGCGCTGAGCGCAGCAGCTATCCTATGTGTGACGCTGGCCTACGCTGGCAAGAAGAAGGTCGTGTGGGAAGAAGAAGGCATCCCAAAGAATTCCTCAAAGCCAGTGCCCCATTAAGCATCAGGGGAGAAAACCGGGCACTACAACAGACCGCGCGTCCCCCAAAGACGGTTTCAGCTGTTCTTGCTCACAAGGATCAGCCGATGCTCGCTGTCAGCAAAATTCGCCTCGACAATCTTGTCCAGAACTGTGCTGTCTTCACAGGAGAGTCTGTTTTTGGGAATCCACCCCAGGCCTTTGAAAAAATAGAGATCCGGCGAAACATACACCGCCTTGATATCCTGGAACCGCTTGCTGCGACTGCTCGCCTTCTTTGTCTCCCTGCCCGAGAGCATCTCAATGTAATCGTCGTAGACCCTGCTCTCGAACACCGAGGATACCGGACCCTTTGCCCGCATGAATTCGGTGCCCAACAGGTCATCGAAATCCCTTTCGCAGCGCTCGCGTGCCCGCCGTATGCGAACGATATAAAAGCCCGCGATAACAAGCCCCGCAAGGCCTAAGATCAGCAGTATCTTGGCAAAGATCGAGTCGAAATTGATAAACGCGGGCAGCAGGCTGACGATGAAGACAAAAAACCCCAGCCCTACCATCATACTGTTCTGCCTCGTCTTCTTCTGTATGAATCTCTCCAGTATCTCCTCACGGAATACCGATCCGTAGAAATCCGCGAATACATCGACGCTCTGCCCTATCTGCTCTCTGTCGCCGTGATCCACTCTTAACACTGGTTCGGCCATCAGGCTTCCTTCCTAATCGAGTACTGCGACAAGTCTAACCCAATAGACCACGCTTTCTCCAGCCAGAGGATGGTTGAAGTCGAGCGTCACGGTGGCCTCGTTGATGGCGGCGACCAGGACATTGACGGGCTGTGCGGCGTGGGGGCTGTGCCATTCGATGCGCATCCCCGTGCGCAGCTCGTGCGCCCGGGGAACCGCGTAGCGCGGCAGCTCCATGATTCCCGCGGCATCAATCTGCCCAAAGGCCTTGTCGGGAGAAAGCGCAAGGCTGCGCTCCTCCCCCGGCGCCATCTCGTGAAGAGCTTCCTCTATGCCCGGCGGCAGACAGCGGGCACCGATCATGACCTCCAGGGCTTCTCCCTGTGTGTTGTCGTCAAACACCCTGCCATCTGACAGACTACCCCGATAGTGTATCAGGACGCGTTTGCCGTAGCGCCTGTGCTGGGGCATCTATTCGTCCTCGCTCCGCGTCTTGATCGAATCGGTAAGAATGACCGATACCGCCATATCCGCCTCGACCTCCTCATCGGGGCGCCGGTGCCCGGCGATGTCGAAGTCGGTGTTGGCCTCCACGGCCACAGCGGCAAACGACGCCACCTTGCCCGCGGCGCGGTTCTTGGACACAAAGGCGCCGCGTGCTTCCTTGGGTTTGAACTGAGGCACGAACAGGGCTTGCTTGGGTTTCTCCTCAAAGCGCTTTACCAGCTCTTCTACCGGGCCATATTGCAGAACATCCGCCAGGCAATGGTGAACGCAGATGGGCTGGCGTCCCTGTGCGGTTCTGTTGGCGCAAAGGTCGCAAAGATCGCTTGGCACGGGTATCTTGTTCCAGTTGGCCTGCGTATCGTCGATTTCCCAGGGGCCGTCCTCTAAGACCCTGATGCCCCATTTGCCCACAGGATAGCCGTGCTCCTCCTTGCAGGAGACCTCACAGGACTGACAACCGGTGCACCATTCGTAGTCGACCAAAAGTCCGTATACCGTCATTTATCTCACCAGCTTTCCAAATTTTTCCCAGATTTCCTGCATGTCGGTATCGTAGTTCTCATTCAAAGGCTCGATGTTGGCAAGCAGGCACTTGAACGGCGCGCCCCAACCCATCTTGCCCACATGGAAGTGCGGAACGAGCTCGTTGATATTCGCGAGCCAGACGTTGTATTCGCCCTCGGGATTCGTCTTGTCAGGGTCAGCCTCAGGGAACCACCAGCCGTGCTGAGCCATGAGGGTCCGCTCATCGACGGCAATCGTGAGCTTTGCCTTCATCTTGCAGCTGCCAAACTGGTTCCAGATGCGCACCCACTGACCGTCCGCGATGCCGAGTCTGTGCGCCAAGGCAGGATTGATCTCGACGAGGGGGTCAGGATTGAGCTCGCGACAAAACGGGATCTGGCGATTCTCGCTATGGAAAAAGGCGTAGGTACGCGCGCCCGTTGTGAGCACCAAGGGGTATTTCTCCAGCAGCTCAGGGGTCTTTTGCGGGCTATAGGGCGGCTCAAGGTAGTAGGGCAGCGGGTCGTCACCAAAAGACTGGAACAAGGTCGAATAGAACTCGAAGCGTCCCGTTGGGGTATTGAAGCCAAGCTTGCCATCCTGCCGACATTTGCCGGTCTCGAACTTGTGGTACTCGATCTCCCTTTGCCAGCCCACCTCTTTGCGAGCGGTGGCAAAATCCTTCTTGTTGCCAAAGCGCAGCGCCTTGATATAGGCATACACGTCCTCGTACTTGCTCCAGACCTTGGGGTTCAAGCGCTTGCCCAGCTCGTAGCAGAACTCGGTATCACTTTTGCCTTCTCCAAAGTCGATGGCCTTATTGGTGATGCCCAAAAACGTCGGGGTCGCGCCATAGTGGTTGGCAACGGTGCCTTCGCGCTCGGGCGAGGCGGCTAGCGGAAGGAAGAGATCGCAGGTTGCCTGCGCAGAGGGCGTCATGAAGCAATCGAGCGTCACGCAGTAATCGAGGCTCTTGAGCATGGCATCATGCCAGCGTTTGGGTTGCGCCGCACAGGTGGCGGCAAGCAGGTTGTTGCCCGCATAGTAACCAAAGCGGAGCGGATAGGGTTTTTCGGTCTCAAGCGTCTCGAGCACCATGTCGGCATGCGCGTCGAGGATGGCGTTGCAGTAGGCAGGAAACTCCTTGAGACCTATCATCTTATCGGCGGTCTCTGTGGGCATTGCGCTCCAACCAAAACCGGTTTCCTGCTGCCCCTCGCCGGCGCCACCGATGATCTGACCACCCGGTACGTCGATGTTACCGGTAACCGCCATGAGGTCGAGGATGCAATGGCCGAGTTGCGAGCCATTGGGGTTCTGGTCGACCGCCAGACCCCAGGCGATGCCCGCGGGTGCAGCACGGGCATACATGCGGGCAGCGCCGTAGATGTCCTCGACGGGAACCCCGGTTATCTCCGCCGCCTTCTCGGGGGGCATGGTCGCAACACGCTCAGCCAGCTCCTCAAAACCGTAGGTCCAATACTCGATGAAGTCATGGTCGTACAAATCCTCGGAGATGATGACATGCAACATCGCCATTGCCAACGCCGTATCGGTTCCTGGGCGCAGACGGAGCGCGTAATCCGCCTTTGTCGCCAGCCAGGTGAGCCGCGGGTCAACCGTGATCAGGCGGGTACCTCGTTTCATCATGTCGATAAGGGCGTGCCCAAACAGACCGTCAGGATTTGACGGCAGCGGATCCTTGCCCCAGAGGATGACGCACTCCGAGAGCACATAGCCCTCTTCGTCGTAGCGGTTCTTGAATGCCGCGGCATAGTCGATCTCCGGGTCGGGCGCGCCCATGACATAGGAGGTGCCCGCAAGGCGCGGAGCATAGCAGGCATAACCGGACTGCGTGTAGCAGTAGTTCGGGGTGCCAAACACCGCCGCCCCCATCGGCTTCATGGTTCCGCCCTCGCGCCCCGTGCCGGTGAACAGGACGATGGATTCCGGGCCGTACTTCTCCTTAACCTTTGTTACCTCGGAAACCATGAGATCAAAGGCCTCATCCCAAGTGATCTGCTCCCATTTGTCCGCCTGCCCCCTGAACTGGGGATCGCGCTTTTGTGGATGGATGATGCGCGAGGGATTGTAGACGTAATCCTTGAGTGTGATGCAGCGCACGCAAAGGCGCCCCCCGGTGATGGGCTGGTTCTCGTCACCTTCGACCTTGACCAGCGTGCCCTCCTTATCAACATAGAGCTTCAGCCCACAGCCCACAGGGTGGCATCCGGGAGGAGACCACGGGCAGCTTCGCGTAACGGTCAGATCACCGTCTTTGTAGCGCCAGGGTTTTCCCAGGTCGTTGGTTTCTCCCAGAGATGTTGCCTGCCTTCCGTTTACATAGTTCATACAACCTCCTTCTGTTTGCCTGCAAGCTTTATGTGCTTCCTGCGTTTGCCGTTCTGGCGGGTTGGTTCGCAGGCTCACGCTGCCGTCAGTATTCCCATACAAGCTTCCTGCGTGCGAACGACGAGACGATCAAGAGAGTCAGGATGCTGGCCGAGACGATGAAACCGTATATGAATGCGCCGTCGTAATTGCCAAAGGTGTCATAGAAAAAGCCGACGATAGGTGCGGCGGGAGCACCGATGATACCCACGCCGATCTGGATATACGAGTAGATCTTCGCAAAGTTCCTCCGCCCAAAGGTCTCACGTATCAACAGCGGAATAAGCATCTTCATGTTCACGCTCTGGGACGCGAAGAGGAACACCGAGATAATTATCACGACCTCATTGCTATGGATAAACGCGCCAACCATGCCCAGCATGACAAACGCGCAATAGATATAGGCGGTCTTATAGGCCCCTATCCTGTCCGCGATCCAACCGATAACCGGAAACAGGAGCTTGAACAGGGTTCCCGCGGTGATCATCATCGCACCGAACATGGCGGAATAGCCCCAGGATAAGGCCGCGTTTGACCAGTTGCTCTGAAATCCACCATAGAGCGACCCCGCCCCGCACGCGATGAACAGCAACACGAAGGGCAGGGTTCGCAACGCGCGTTTGACCGGGACACCAGGAGAGCTCCTGTGCTCAGCGACGATCGGTATCATGCCCTCCTCCCAACCGTAGGGTTTCATCCCCTTCTCCTCCGGTTTGAAGCGGATGATGAAGAGCGTCCAGGGCAGCGAGAGACACAGCGATATCCCAGCAAGCAGCAGGTACGCGTTGCGCCAGTCGAAGGTCTGGATCAGGAGTGCACAGACAGGAGAGATGATGGCCGAGCCAACACCCATCAAAAAGCCCATCAGACCCATCGCAAAACCGGAACGTTTGGCAAACCAGTTATTGATGAACACCGGTCCGGGAACCAAAAACACAAACGCGCCCGATACCCCGATCAAGACACCCGAGAGATACCATTGCCAGGTAGCGGTATAAAACCCCATGGCTGCCATGGACAGCACACAGACAAGGACGCAGGTGGTCAGGAGAACGCGAGAGTCAATCAGGGGCAGCAGCCTGCCCACAAAGGGCATGGTCGCCGCCATGGCAAATGAATAGAAAGTGATCCAAAGCGCTAACTCCGCGATGCCAAAACCAAGCGTGCGCGTCACAGGAGGAAAGAACTGCCCCGATTGCACCAGTATGGTCTCAATGGTCGCAATCTCCACAAAGGCAAACCCGATGGGAATCAACCAGGGATATTTGCCCTTATTCTTTACCGCAACTGCCTGTGTCGGCATGGTGGCTATCCTCTCAAACAGACCAGTCTACAAATAACCGGGGAGAAGGCACGCTGCGCCCTGAGCGCCAGATGCCCTGAGTGTGCGCTGACCTGCACACGACAACGTTGTGCAGGTCAGCGTGACAGAGAAGCCAGATTAGTCCTCCCACACAAGCCCAGAAGCAAGCTTCTTGGCAAGCAGCAGGAACACGATGCCGATAGCGGAAGCAAGGGCACCAACGATGAAGATGATGTCGAACGAACCCGTAGCCTCATACGCAAACGCGATGAGGGAGGTTGCAAACGAGCCCAGGAAGTTGATGATGCCATAGAGCAGGGAGTAGATCCTGGAGTAGTCCTTATCGCCAAAGAGCTCTTTGACCGTCAAGGGGATGAGCATCTTCATGCTGATGCTGTCAAAGCCTTCGAGGAAGCACGCGATGATGACAATAATGGGAATCGCATGGAAGCCCAGCATCAACAAAAATGCGACAGCAAGGCAGATATAGGCGATGACAAAGGTGAGCGTCGCGCCGATCTTGTCAGAGATCCACCCGACAAGGGGGCTGATGAACTTGCAGGCCGTGGTAGCCAGCAACATGGTACCACCGAACACGATGTCGTAACCCCATTCTGTGCTTTGAGCAATGTTTGACCAGTTGCTCTTATAGCCGCCAAAGTTGCAGAGGATGGCAGCAGCAAGAAGAAGTATCCAGAAGGCGGGTGAGGTGATGGCCTTCCTGAACGCGACACCCGGGCCGATAACGACATCGTTCTTGGTTGCCTCTTCAGCGCCTTCCACAAAACCATAGGGCTTGAGGCCAATCTGCTCAGGCTTGAACTTGACCACGAAAAGAGCCCAAGGGAAGTACATAAGCGCGCCGATGCCCGCCCAGATAAGATAGGACGGCTTGTAGCCAACACTCTTGATAACGATGGGAAGAACCTGGGCGATGATCATCGACATGCCAGCGAGAACCATGCCATAGAGACCAACAGCAAAACCGGTGCGCTTCTGAAACCAGTTGCCAATGAAGATGGGGGCGCCGATGATACCGATACCCGCAACACCGGCACCGAGGACGATACCGGCGATCCACCACATCCAGACTTCCGTGAAAAAGCTCATGCACGCATAGGCACCAAGAGCGAGGATACCCATGACGGTCAGCACGATGCGCGAGTCAAAGCGCTGGAACAGGTTACCCGCGATAGGTGCGCAGATGCTGATGGTGATGGTGATGAACGTCATCATGAGGGCAACTTCGCTAACTGGTGAACCAATCGCATCAGAAACCGTTTTGAAGTACTGGCTTCCATTGATAAGAAGCAGCTCCATGGACGCGCAGGCCATAAATGACCACGCGATGACAATCAGCCACGGGTAGACCTTTTGCTTTGTGCTTGTTTGACCCATTTCTAACCTCCTTATAGATTGCAACATCTACTATAGAAACACTTAGAAACACTGAGTCTCTCCCCGCTTCCCTCCTTCCCGCTCTCACAATCGTCATCTGCCTGGTAACAATGCTGGGAAAATGACCGCTTTTATCCCTTTTTCGCTCGCCAAAGGTATTGCCAGAAAAACATCCGCAGAGTACTCCCTGTCATATACCTGAAAGGGCAGTTTTCATTCTCATTACGCAGGGAATATGCGCATATCGTACCAGAGGGATGATTCGCCAAACGGGTACTAACCCACAGCCTTATTTTTGCCTCGGCAGCTAAAAAGCAACAAAGCCGACTTTTGGCAGCCTGTAGGGGGGCTTAGCGCTGCAGTTTCTTCTGCGCGTCGATATTCTCGATGAAGTCGATGAGTTCCTGCTGCGAGTGGATCTCCAGTTTCTTATAGATGTTGTAGATATGCGCCTTTGCCGTCGACTTGGAGATATAGAAATGCTCCTGGAGATATGAGGCGTTCCTGCCGCGCGCCAACATGGTCAGCACCTCCTGCTGACGCGGCGAGAGTTCATAGAGCTCTGAGACCTGCCTGACCTTCTCCTTCCATGATGAGGACTTTGCCATCGCTCCTGTCTCTGATGAACTCGGCTCATCACTTATCGAGTTATCCTTGAAGATCAGACCGCTGACAACTATCAGATAGCCCAGACCCAGCAACGCCCACATCTGGGCTGTCCCCGCCTCTGCGGAGAACTGCGTCGCCCAGAGCAGACTCCAGCCAATCGCAAAACCCATGGCGTAGTTGAGCCAACTCACGCCAAAGGTCCAAAACACCGCCAGTTTATTGAAGTTGGTGACCTCCGATATGGTGACGAAGCACATCACGGTATTCGCCCCGATCACCGCAACCAGGTAGGCGCTGCAGATGAGCCTACCTACTGTGGGCAAAAACGGCAGCAGCAAAAAAGGGAGCACGACCACAGCGGGGAAGCGCTGGAGAAAGTACTCCTCGGTAAAGGTTCTGAGTTTTTTGGAGTCAAACACCATCACTGCTCCGCCAACGATCGCCGCCAGGCCAACCACCAGTGCCACGCCTGAAGAGGATGTTGCGTTTGAGGTGACGAAGAACGCCGCAACACCAAGGGGCAGGCCGGTGATCAGGGTGCAATAAAGACTCCGCTTGGAGAGGGAGTACTTCTTCTTCGAATCAACGACCAGAGGATAGGTGTTGTCCTTCACTATCTTGCGATGTATCACGAAGTAGAGCCCCGCTGAGAGCAGCGGTAGCACGGCGGTGGCAACCAGTCGCGGGACATCCTGCAAAAGGCAGACAAGGAAGACGAGTATCCCCGTCACCAAAAAATCCGTTGCCAGAAAAGGACCGATGACCCCGCGCCGTATGGACGAGAAGCACATGCTCCACAGGATTGCCAACAAGGTGAGCCCTGCTCCAAAACAGAAGAGCAACACCACGGAGAGGATCGCGCTTTGCTGGGGAGCACTGATGAGCAAGCCTGCCGCGCTCACGGCACACAGTGCCGCCGCCACGCTGAGAAGGATGCCTCGGTTCTGCGCGACCCTAAATGCGTCCGAGAAGACCATGCTCCCCAGGAGCACGACCACGATGCTGACGAGCAGCACCGCCCCCGAAAGCCCGTTACCCTGTATGAACAGACGGGTAAGATCCGTTGCGGATACCAGCATGACTGTGGCATCAAGGCCTGAAGGCGAGTAGAACCAGGGAAGAAAGAACGCAAGGAAGTACGATGCAAAAAGAAGCGACGAGCCGAGTATCCCCAGCAACAACCAGACCTGAGGAAACGGACCGAGCTCGTCCTCTTTCCGTTTAACGGGCAGTTCTTTTTGCTTCTCCTGCTCCATGCTCCCTCATCCCCTCGCTCGCGCCTGAACAGCTCCGTAAGTGAGCATTATCGCCTAAGAACAACCCTGCGAGCAATGCCCTCTTGAGCAATAGGACTATGGGGCTTAATGCCCAAAATCAGAAATGTACTCCGGGCACAATGAAAAGCCAGCAACCACGGCATAGACTTGAGCGGTGATCCTGAACATCGAGGAAAGGAAACCTATGGCTGACTATCAAGAGTTTCTCGACAGCATAGACCGCAAAGCCTATCACGAAGGCGAACTTCAGTGGGAAGAGGATGGCTACACGGTCACCCGCACGTATCAGTACTCACCCCCAGGATGCCACGACTCCTGTGGCGTGTTGTTCTACACCAAAGACGGAAAGCTCGAAAGGGTCGAGGGTGACCCCTTGAGCCCCTTTGTCAACGGGCGTCTCTGCATCCGCTGTCTTGACCTGGACGAGGCTGTTAACCATCCCGATCGCGTGAAGTACCCCATGAAACGTGCCGGTGAGCGCGGCGAGAACAAATGGGAGCGCATCACCTGGGATGAAGCTTATACGATCATCGTGGAGAAGGTCAACGAGATCAAGGCGACGCATGGCCCAGAATCCATTATCTGCGTGCATGGTACCGGGCGCAACATCAACTGGCTCTGCCCCTTCTTTGGGCAAGCCGCGTTGCAGACCCCCAACATCTCAACGTTGTTCTTCAGCGGTTTCAGTTGCTACATGCCGCGTGTCTGCGGTGCCATGGCTCCTCTGGGCGACTTTCCTATCGCTGATGCCGCCGTGGGTCATGCCGATCGCTATGCCAACCCCAGCTTCAAGCCCCCTGAGGTCATCGTCGTCTGGGGCAATGAGCCTTTGGCCTCCAACGCTGACGGATATATGGGGCACTGGCTTATCCAATGCGTGCAGATGGGCTCCAAGATCATCAGCATCGACCCGCGCCTTACCTGGTGGGGCGTGCGTGCCGAGTACTTCTTGCAGTTGCGTCCCGGCACCGATGCGGCCCTTGCCTGCTCATGGCTTCACACCATCATCAGCGAAGAGCTCTATGACAAGGAGTTCGTCGAGTATTGGTGCTCCGGTTTTGACGAGCTCTGGGAGGGCATCAAGAACTTCAGCCCCGCGTGGGCAGCGGAGATAACCGGGCTTTCAGAAGAAGAGCTCGTCGGCTCTGCCCGCCTGTACGCCTCTGGCAACAACAGCGCCATCCAGTGGGGTCTCGCCTTTGACCAGCAGGTAAGCGCCATGGCGCTCAATCTTGCCACCTGCGACCTCATGGCCATCTGCGGCAACATCGACCGCCCCGGCGGCAACATCCTCGTGCGCAACTCCTTTGAGATCAACGCGGGCTATGCCTCCGGTGAGGACTGGACACCCCAATCAGCCCGGGATCGCAAACTCACCATCGCCCGCGGGCAGGGCATCAAGGGCGGCGAGTTCATCGCCCATGCTGGTACCGATGGCATCCTGCACTGCATAGAGACCGGTGTGCTGCCTGACGGCAGCCCCTATCCTATCGACATGATCTGGTTCCAGAGCTCAAACTCGCTGGCATGTCCCGGTATGGACGCGCCCCGTGTGTACGAGGCCCTCAAAAAGGTTCCCTTCATCGTCAATGCCGACCCGGTGCTCACGCCCACATCTGTTGCCTGTGCCGACATATTGTTGCCCGTCGCCATGAGCTGCGAGCGCAACAGCGCCCGTACCTGGTGGACACCCGTGCGCACCATGTACAAGGTGACCGACTTTTATGAGGCCAAATCGGACGAGCAAATCGTGGTCGAACTGCTCCAACTCTTAAACCCAGCAGCCGCCGCGAAACTCGGTTGGACCAAGGACACCGACATCACCGACTGGTACCTCGCCGGCGGCGACGGCAAGAAGCATGGCGCCTCATCCAACGTTGAGGGCAACATCTCGACCACGGCAAAGGGTGGCGTTGGCATGAGCTTCCGGGAGCTGAGTGAAAAAGGCGGCTACGCGTACGATGCCTGGAATGGCACCTACGAGAAGTACGCCAAGGGCATGCTGCGCGACGACGGTCAACTGGGCTTCTCAACACCGTCGGGGCGTATCGAGCTTGCGCCCTACACCTATCGGGTTTGGGGTCTCACTCCCACGCCCTTCCATGTCGAGCCTCCTGAAGGCCCGATCTCGACACCTGAGCTCATGAAGACCTACCCCCTCATCCTCAGCTGCGGTGGGCGCTCCTTTGAGTTCTTCCACTCAGAGCATCGTCAGCTTCCCACCATGCGCGAACTGCATCCCTGGCCGCTTTTGATGGTCAACGCCCTTGATGCCGAGAAGTACAACGTCAAAGACGGGCAATGGGCGTGGATCGAGAACTTCCATGGCCGCTTCAAGCAGGTTGTCAGGGTCACCAACCGTGTCACACCCGGCGTTGTGCACGCCGAGCATGGCTGGTGGTTCCCTGAGCAAGAGGCCGCCGTGCCCAGTTTGTTTGGAACCTTTGACTCCAACCCCAACAACTGCACGCGCCCCTATGACACCGGCGAGGGCGGTATCGGCGCCCCCATCAAGAGCATGATCTGCAAGATA
Organism: Coriobacteriales bacterium; assembly: GCA_031286975.1. Lineage (GTDB taxonomy): Bacteria > Actinomycetota > Coriobacteriia > Coriobacteriales > UBA8131 > JAITTM01. The sequence continues at coordinate 249 of JAITTM010000018.1, read as the reverse complement.
TACCCCTATGTCGAAGGTGACGAGCTGCCTGGTGTGAAGGTAACGGAGAAGGGCGGCTGGGGCGACTATACGGTGGGCAAGATGCTCGGCAGCAACATTCACGGAAGATAAGGTGACTGATATGACAAAAGGAATCCTGGTTAACTACGAGTACTGCACCGGCTGCCATAGCTGCGAAGTCGCCTGCAAGAAGTACCTCGAACTGGGCAAGGGTGAGTTTGGCATCAAGCTGAGCGAGACCGGCCCCTG
>JAITTM010000007.1 GCA_031286975.1 Coriobacteriales bacterium | reverse complement strand
CCCTGCGCCAACGCCCACACCCACACCAACTCCAACACCAACACCCGTACCTGCGCCCACCCCCACGCCCGCCCCTACGCCAGCACCCACGCCAACGCCCGCCCCTGCGCCGGTGACCGTCCCGTCCGCGCCGGATCCCGAGACGGATCCCGAGCCGGATCCCGAGACGGCTCCGGGGGTGCCGCTCGAGCGCCAGCAGAACCAGAGCATCTTAGATTCCATCCTCAACGGCGATGTGCCGCTGTCCGCCCCTGCATCGGCAGCGTGGAGCCTGCTCAGCCTGCTGCTGGGTGTGCTGGGTGCACTGTTCGCTGTTTTGCAGCTGCTGCGCGCTCTTTTGTTTGGGCACAAGCGTGATGAGTACGAGGCAAGCGACGAGAACCTCGACAACACGCCGAAAAACGCGCCGACTGCCTTGCTGGTGGTCTCCGCCACGCTCGGCATGGTGCCGGTGCTCGCGTTTTTGCTGCTGGACAACCTCAGCCTGCCGATTGTCTGGGTCAACACGAACACGATCTTTGTCGGGCTGGCGTTCTTGCTGGATATGGTCGTGCTTATCGCCAGTTTTCTGGCAAAGCGCTCCGAGCCCACAAAGTCCGTCATCTAGCAGGGATTAAGCAGGGCCTAAGCGGGGCTTCAGCCAAAGAGCCGCGCAGAGCCCTTGGGAGACTCCAGGATCAATCGGGGTCTCCCTTGGGCAAGTCTTCACCAAATAAACAGTAACTGAGGGCAAAAGTCGTCTATACTGTAACCCAAACAGCTTACTGGGCACCATTGGAAGAACATGGCAGCAGGGAAACACGCTAAAAAGAAGAAGGCTCTCTCACAGAAACAGGAGCTTACCACGGAGACAGGCACGCAGAGCAGCGAGTCAGCGGTCGGCGCTACGCCACTTGTGGGCGCCGTTGCAGACGAGGCTGCTGTGACATCCTTTGTGGATGACAGCGTGCTGCCCTCAAGCAGTTCACTTCCGCGCTTTGAGCTTCCGGTGATAGGGGTGCCCCCACAACCAGACGAGAGTGAGTTTCTCATCAAGAAAAAGAAGAGTCATAAGGCACTTTGGGTCACGCTCATCAGCATCTTTGTGGTGTTGGTGGGGCTCTACGTTGGCGCGTCGGTGTACTTCATGTCGCATTTTGGCTTCAACACCATCATCAACGATGTGGACTACTCGTTCAAGACGGTGAGCGATGTCAACGTGGGCATACAGGCGGGTATCGACGAGTACCAGCTCGAGGTGGTTGGGCGCAAGAATGCCAAGGAGTTCATCACCAGCAGCTCGGTGGGGCTTGCCTACAAGCCTGATGGCAAGGTCGAAGAGCTTTTGGAGGCCCAGGAGCCGTTCTTGTGGATCAAGCGAGTCTTCTCACAACCAGCGGCACAGACCGTCCTGCCCAATACGCTTGATCGCACCAAGCTCAAGAGCGCCGTCGACAAGCTCAAGCTCATGAATCCCGACGCGGCGGAGGAGCCCGTGGACGCCTATCTGGAGTTTGTTGACGCGGCATATGTTGTTCATCCCGATGAGCCGGGAACCGCCGTAATACCTGAGACGGTCTACGAGGTTATCAGCGATGCTCTGCTCGCCGCCGCCCCCACGGTCGACCTGCACGAGAAGGATGCCTACGTCAAACCATCCATAGACGCCGAGAACCAAGAGCTGCTTGACAAGATGAACCGCTACAATACCTACGCGCGCTTTTCTATCACCTATACCTTTGGTGCGGATAAGACCGAGGTGCTTGGCGGCGAGACCGCCATCGAATGGTACGATTTTGACGAGGACGGCAACGGCACGCTCAACCAGGACAAGCTGATTGCCTGGGTAGCCGCCTTTGCCGAGCGCCACAACACGGTTGGTCGCGAGCGCACTTTTACTACAAACTACGGCACCGAGGCCACGGTCTCCGGTGGCGAATATGGCTGGCGCCTTGACCAGGACGCGGAGATAGACGCCATCAACACCGCAATCACCGAGCACCTGAGCGAGACGCGCGACCCCTATTTTTCGCGCACGGCAGCTGTTCATGAGGCAGCCGACTGGGGCAACACCTATGTTGAGGTCAGCATTGCCACGCAGCATATGTACTACGTGAAGGACGGCGAGATACTGCTTGAATCTGACGTGGTGACGGGCGCACCCTATGGTGGACGCGCGACTCCCACCGGCGTGTGGTGGATATCGGAGAAGTCCAGCCCCGCCGTGCTGCGAGGGCCGGCAACCACCGTTTATCCTCCGGCACCCGTCGATGACCCCGCAACTCCCGATGTCGATGAATCACAGGGCCCCACACCCGCGCCCTATACCAAGTATGAGTGGGAGTCGCCCGTGACCTATTGGATGCGTGTGACGGACAGCGGCGTGGGTCTGCACGATGCCACCTGGCAACCCTGGTTTGGCGGCGACCGTTACACCTACGGCGGCTCACACGGCTGCATTAACATGCCCTACGGCAAAGCGCAGGAACTCTATGGGATGCTTGAGATGGGCACTCCCGTCATCGTGCACAACTAGTGCCCTGTAACAGCTAAAAATGTACAGAGCACCAGTGCTGAACCCAGCGCTCACCCTCGTGCTCTGGCAGCAATCACTCACTCACTCAGCGAGACTTTTGCCTTGGCTCTATCGCAGGTTGGTTAAAGGTTGGCTGTGTACTATGTATGCACCCCCTTGTAAGCCCTTCGAAAGAAGGGCGATGAGAAACCATCATCCCTCCCGGTTTCTCTCCTCCTCAAAGAGCTGGCCCAAAATGGTCGGCTCTTTTCTCGCTCCGCGCAGTTTGCGGGGTGCCTGGCAGACAGCCAGTGCGGAGCAACAGGCCTCTGGCAGGTGCTCGCTTCGCCGCACAGGGCACAGGGTCGCTCCGCGCAGTTTGCGGGTATACTGTAAACACGATGAAAGAGAGATTCTGGCTGTATTTTGTCCTTGAGCTGCTCATGGTGGCGGCATGCTGCATGTTGGGCTTTGCCGGGCAGGAGCTGATAGCTTTTGTGACTGTCTGCCTGCTGTTTGCCTGCCTGCTCATGGCAAAGCTCCTTGCGCAGTTGCTCAAGGCTCCACAGGCGGTGCCCTGGGTTGTGGCGCTGGCGCTGGCGATAACCGCCTTTCTGTTCAACAACACGCTTATGCTGCCCGTCATTGCGGTCCTGCTCATCGAACTAACAGAGAGCCCTGCGCTCAGCACGTGGCGTTTGCTGGCTGTGGCGGTGACCGTTGGCGTGCTCGCCGTGATTCTCCCTCAACAAATCCCTGCGCTGCTGGTGACGGTCTTTGGCGTTGTCTCGGGCTTCTCAGCACAGAAGCTCCTGCGCAGACTCGAGCATGCACAGGCAGAACTTGAACAGAAGGACGGGCGCATCGAATTCTTGCAGGCGCAACTCGAGCACCAGCGCGGCACCATCAGCGCCATCGAGCAGCAGGGGCGCCAGGCGGAACGCCACCGATTGGCCGCGCGCATACATGACAAGATCGGGCACGGGGTAACCGGCAGTATCCTCATGCTTGAGGCGGCCGAGCTCCTTTTGGACAGTGACCCGCACAACGCCCGCGCTCATATCCAGACTGCTACCGAGAATCTGCGAAGCAGCGTGGATGACATCCGTAGTGACTTGCGCGAAGAGCGCTCCGGCTTTACGGGCGAGCAGGTAAGCCTGCGCAGAATCGAGCGGGAATTGCGGGACTTTGAGCGCGAACATGAGGGCATCCGCACGCGTCTTAAGGTCGAGGGCTCCCTGGAGGATGTGCCGCAAGCCGTTTGGCTCTGCATCTACCAGAACCTGCTCGAAACGCTCACCAATCTGCTCAAGCACTCCAACGCCAGCAGCTTTAATGTGTTAGTCTCGCAGCGCAACCGCCTGGTATACGTCGAGTTCAGGGACAACGGCGGTGACGGCAAGGCGACAGCAGGGCTAGCGGGCGGGAGCC
>JAITTM010000094.1 GCA_031286975.1 Coriobacteriales bacterium | reverse complement strand
CCAGCGCCCTGCAGATCCTTGGCGATCTTTGCACCGGCATCCTGAGAAGACCTGACCTGCTCGACGGGCATATCGCCAACCGGCATGCCAAAGGCAGCCCACTGATACCCGAGTTTTGCGCCATATTCAGCGCAGGCATCAACAAGCTTCTTGGCAAAATCCAAGCCTTCTTGCGTTACCGGCATCGGTTGCATGGTCGCAAAGTCGATGCCATCCTCAAAAAACGGGATACCCTCGACCCAGATGAACTCACAGCCGCCCTTGGCGAGCTCCACATAGTAGTGCAGCAGCTCGTCGGTGGGCCCGGCAAGATAGGCGGCTGATCCGGCCGCGGTCTTGACCAGGCGCGTGGTGATCTCAACTGGCCCGATCTTTAAAGGGGAGAAGAGCGTTTTGAAATCCGTGGTGTTCTCTCGGTAATCGTAGTCCTGGGGGTTGATATAGGCGGTGTAGAGAAGATCGGTGCTCGTGCCTGTCGCGCCGCCACCACCAGTGCCAGGAGCTGCTGGCGAATCGGGTGTGCAGGCCGCAAGGCCCGCTCCTGCGGCGGCAAGTCCGGCCACCCCTACACCGGTAAGGAACTGACGTCGTGATACTTCTGTTTTCATACTGGTTTCCTCCCTGATTTTTCTCGTGCCTTTGCTTGCTGTCTTGTCCAAAGCCTATCCGTTCTCAATCATCCTTTCTAGTAGAGAGCGAAACTTCTGCTTTCTTTCTCAGCATGCCACTCGTTGCTTTTCTACCCTATGCCGTTGGGGTTGATGGCTTCGTACTGGATACTGTTTGTCTCCGCTGAGTTAAACCTAACGAGCCTTCCCCAATCTATTGATAAGGATTCTTTCGTTTTGCGATGGCGTCCATAATCAGCGCCTCTTTAAGGAGGTGTTGGTTGTGTGCCCCTGGAGCCATTCGTTGACGGCGGTTTCTATGTCGGTGTAGGTGCTGTTGCATACGGCGCTGAAGCGGAGGGGGAGTGTGTCGAGTTCTGCAAGGCGCGTGGGCACCGCTCCAGCCGCGAACTTCTCCGCGATATGGGCGTTGAGCTCGGTGCCGCTGAGGGTGGCAACCGCTGGTGGCAGGGCGCTGGCGGCAGGCAGACCCTTGAGCGCGCGATAGACGTCGCCGCCAAACTTGGCCCAGTGTGCGGTTGAGACCACCAGCACGGGGTTGCTCTGGCGCAGGCGCTCGGCGACCTTCCAGGCAACGGCGGTGTGAGGGTCGAGCAGGTAGCCGTGGTGGTCGTGCACCTCCTTGATGGTGGCGAGCGACTCGTCGTTGGTCACGGCATCGGCGCTGAAGTGCTCACGCAGGCGCGCAAAGGTCTGTCGGTCGACGGCAAAGCGCCTGTGGGTGCTCAGATCCTGCATCCACGCGCGAATCGCCGCAGGGTCGCGCCCGCTGAGCTCGAAGAGCTGCCGCTCGAGGTTACTTGAGACCAGGATGTCCATCGAGGGCGAGGGCGTGAGCACAAAGGCGCGGTTGCTGATGTCGTAGGTGCCGGTGTTGATAAAGTCGGTGAGCACGCGGTTCTCGTTGCTCGCGCAGAAGAGGCGATCCAGGGGCACGCCCAGCTGCTTGGCGTACCAGGCGGCGAGGATATTGCCAAAGTTGCCGGTGGGCACGCAGACATCCAGCGGGTCGCCAGCAACAAGCGAGCCCTGGGCGACCATCTGCGCGTAGGCGCTGAGGTAATACACGATCTGCGGCAGCAAGCGGCCCCAGTTGATGCTGTTGGCGCTTGAGAGCGCAAGCTTGTGCTGGGCGGCGAGCTGCTCGTTGAAGGCGGCATCGCCAAAGGCACCCTTGACGGCAGTCTGGCAGTTGTCAAAGTTGCCGCGCACCCCATAAACGCCCACGTTGGCACCACGCTGGGTGGCCATCTGCTTGAACTGGATATCACTCACGCCCCCGTGGGGGTAATACACGATGATGTTGACGTGCGCGCGATCCGCAAAGCCCTCAAGCGCCGCTTTGCCGGTATCACCCGAGGTCGCCACTAGTATGAGAAAGTCCTCCGGGGCCTCTCCCTGCGCGCGCAGCTGCTCGATGGCCGCCGAAAAAAACACGGGCAGGCATTGCAGCGCCATGTCCTTGAAGGCACTGGTGGGGCCGTGCCAGAGTTCCAGCACGTGGGTGCCGGGTGCAACCTCGACCACGGGTGCAACCGCGGGGCTGTCAAAGTTATCGCCGTAGGCAAGGGCCATGAGCTGTGCGGTTTTCTGCACAGGCAGATCGACACCAAAGCGCTGGTAGACGCAGGCGGCCTGCTGGGCGTAAGGCAGGCTGCCTAACGCCACGATCTCATCTAGGGAGAAGCGCGGCAGCACCTGCGGCACAAAGAGTCCCCCACCTGGGGCGATGCCCTTGACGATGGCGCGGGTAAACGTGAGCGGCTCGAGGCAAAGGCCGCGCGTGTCGAGGTAACGATTGATGTAGGCGGTGTTGGTAGTCATGATGGATATGATACCGTATTATGCAGTAGTGTTATTCCTCAACCACATAATTGGGTAGTCACGTGGAGGTTTTTTATGAAGTATGCCATCGTCATATTGGACGGCGCGTCGGGCAATCCGCTTGCGGCCTACGGCGGGCGCACGACCTTGCAGGCGGCACACACGCCCTATCTGGACGCGCTGGCTCGCGCGGGTGCGGTGGGGTTGGCGCGCAACGTGCCCGAGGGCTTGGAGCCTTCATCCAATGTGGCTTGCACCTCGATCGTGGGCTACAATCCGGTGGAGTACCCCATAGGGCGCGGCGCGCTGGAGCTTGCCGCGTTGGGCATCGAGCTGCAAGACGACGAGGTGGCGATGCGCGTCAACCTCGCTCACGTGTCGCCTGCCGGCATCATGGTGAGCTACTCGACCGACAACATCTCAAGCGAGGACGGCCATGCGCTCGCCGATGAGCTGACCGCTCTTGATGATGCCACCTTCAAGCTCTACAAGGGCACGGGGTTTCGCCAGTACCTGGTGGTCAAGGGGCATCCGGAGCTCTTGGTGTCGAGCTTTGCGGCGGCGCACAACATCACCGATCTGCCCGTCGCAGACTTTCCGCCCAGTGGTCCTGCCGCCGCCCTTATCATGGATTGGCAGCGGCGCGCGGGCGCGATCCTGGCAGCCAGCGCGGTCAACAAACGACGGGTCGCGGCGGGCAAGCTAGCGGCGACCCAGGCGTTCGCGTTTTGGCCGGGACAGCGTCCCGGTAGCATGGAGCCCTTTGCGCGGCTGTACGGCAAGCAGGCGGGCATGCTGAGCGGCGTGGATCTGCTGGCGGGCATCGCGCAGCTTGCGGGCATCAAGCGCTACGGCTTTGCGGGCGTGACCGACGGCCCCGACAACAACTATGCCGCTCAGGGCGAGGGTGCTCTGACCATGCTTGGTGAGAATGACGTGGTGATAATCCACGTGGAGGCACCCGATGCCGAGGGCCACGACGGCAACATCGAGGGCAAGCGCCTCGCCGTCGAGGCCATCGACCGCGAGGTGCTCAGCCGCCTGATGGCCTATGCCGCCCAGACGCCCCTGCGCATCCTCGCGCTGCCCGATCACCCCACGCCCGTCGAGCTCAAGCGCCATACCGACGACCTGGTGCCCTTCGTGCTGAGCGGCCCCGGCATTCAGCCCAACGCTGGCACGCGCCTCACCGAGCAGGAGGCCGCCAGCACCGGTCTTGTTGTCGATCCCGGCTACCTGCTCATGGGCAGGTTGCTGGCTTAGCGAGATGACGTGCAGCTTAGCGAGATGACGTGCAGGGAATAAGGGATGCTGCCGCACCATATAGGGATACTGCCGCACCATATACCGAACACGCCGCGCCGCGTGCTAAACGTAGAGCAGCTGCCCCTGTAAGCCCGGTCTTCTCCCCGTTATGCTACGTACACTTCATAACGTTGAGAGGTGGATTAACATGAGTGCTACCAAGAACATCAAGACCATGGACGGGAACACCGCTGCGGCGCACGTTTCTTATGCGTTTACGGATGTCGCGGCCATCTACCCCATTACGCCTTCTTCGACGATGGCCGAGATTGTGGACGAGTGGGCCGCCTACGGCCGCAAGAACCTCTTTGGTCAGACAGTGCGCTTGCAGGAGATGCAATCCGAGGGCGGTGCGGCGGGAGCGGTGCATGGCTCGCTTGCCGTGGGTGCCCTGACCACGACCTATACGGCCTCGCAGGGCCTGCTGTTGATGATCCCCAATATGTACAAGATCGCCGGCGAGTTGCTGCCCGCCGTGTTTCATGTGAGTGCCCGCACGCTGGCGACACACGCCCTGAGCATCTTTGGTGACCACTCGGACGTGATGAGCGCGCGCCAGACGGGTTTTGCCCTGCTGGCGTCCTCTTCGGTGCAGGAGGTCATGGATCTCAGCGCGGTCGCTCATCTTGCCACCATCAAGGCACGGATTCCCTTCCTGCATTTCTTTGACGGCTTTCGCACCTCGCACGAGGTGCAGAAGATCGAGGCCTGGGATTACGACGACCTGGCGCAGCTGCTCGACTGGGATGCTCTCTCCGCTTTCAGGCAGCGCTCGCTTAACCCCGAGCACGCCTTTATCCGCGGTACTGCCCAGAACCCTGACATCTTCTTCCAGGCGCGCGAGGCCTCACAGCCCTACTATGACGCGCTGCCGGGAATCGTCGAGGATTACCTCGCTCAGGTGAGTGAAAAGACCGGGCGCCCCTATCACCTCTTCGATTATGTGGGCTCGCCCACGGCGGAGCGCGTGATAGTCGCCATGGGTTCGGTCTGCGAGACCATTGAGGAGACAATGGAGAACGTGCTGGCAGACGAGCAGGTGGGCTTGGTGAAGGTCCGTCTGTATCGACCCTTTGTGGAGGAGGCCTTTCTCAGGGTGCTGCCCAAGACCGTCAAGAAGCTCGCAGTGCTCGATCGCACCAAAGAGCCTGGTGCCCCCGGCGACCCTTTGTACCTCGATGTGCGCTCGGTGTTCTATGGCAAGAGCAACGCGCCGCAGATCTTTGCTGGGCGCTACGGCTTGGGCTCCAAGGATACGACCCCTGGGCAGATCGTCGCCGTGTTTGAGAACCTGGCTGCCGCAAACCCGGTTGACCACTTCAAGATTGGCATCGAAGACGATGTCGCCGGCGATTCGCTACCCTATGATGCCCAGCTTTCCGCCGAGGCGGAGGGCACCATCGGCTGCAAGTTCTGGGGCTTGGGCTCAGACGGCACCGTGGGCGCAAACAAGACCGCCATCAAGATCATCGGCGACTACACCGAGCTCAACGCTCAGGGCTATTTTTCTTACGACTCCAAAAAGTCTGGCGGCGTGACCATCAGCCATCTGCGTTTTGGCAAGCATCCCATCAAGTCGACCTACCTCATCACCCGCGCGGATTACGTAGCCTGTCACAATCAGGCCTTTCTCACTCAGTACGACATGCTCAAGGATCTCAAGGACGGCGGTGTCTTTGTGCTCAATACCGCCTGGATCCCCAGCGATCTGGAGGCCAAGCTCCCGGCCTCCGTCAAGCGCGCCCTCGCTCGCAAAAACGTGCGCTTCTACACCATCGACGCCCTGGGCATCGCGCAACAGATCGGCTTGGGCAATCGCATCAACATGATCATGCAGTCGGCGTTTTTCGCGCTCACCAAGGTCATCCCGCTCGATGACGCCGTCAAGTACCTCAAAGACGGCATCGACAAGAGCTACGGCAAGAAGGGCCAAGCCGTTCTCGACATGAACTACGCGGGTGTCGACCAGGGCATCAGCGCCTTTACGCAGGTTGACATCCCCGTCGCCTGGGCCGATGCCAGCGACGCAGCAGCTGCGGATAAGCCCCTGCCCGCCTTTATCGAAGATGTCCTCATTCCCATCAATCGCCAGGAGGGCGATAGCCTGCCGGTCTCGGCCTTTGTGGGGCGCGAGGATGGGCACTTCCCCTCAGGGACCTCAGCCTATGAGAAGCGCGGTGTTGCCACCAGCGTGCCCGAGTGGGATCCCAACAACTGCATCCAGTGCAACCAGTGCGCCTTTGTCTGCCCCCATGCCAGCATCCGACCCCTCCTCGTCTCTGCTGATGAGTTGACCGCCGCCCCCGCGGGCTTTGTGGCCGTCAAGGCGACCGGCAAGGGCTTGGAGGAGTACAGCTATCGCATGCAGGTCAGCCCGCTCGATTGCATGGGTTGCGGCAACTGCGTGGACATCTGCCCCGCAAAGACCAAGGCACTCGCCATGACCCCGAGCGGCTGGGATAAAGCCGAAGAGGCAAACTGGGAGTACGCCACCACGCTGCCCATCCGCGATGGACTGGTTAACAAGAGCACCCTCAAGGGCAGCCAGTTCGCCAAACCCTACCTCGAGTTTTCGGGGGCCTGCACCGGTTGCGGCGAGACCCCCTACATCAAGGTGGTCACGCAGCTCTTTGGCGATCGCATGATCATCGCCAACGCCACGGGCTGCTCGTCGATCTGGGGCGCCTCCGCACCCTCCATGCCCTATGTTGCCGACAAGGACGGGCGCGGTCCTGCCTGGGCCAACTCCCTGTTTGAAGACAACGCGGAGTATGCCCTCGGCATGGCGGTTGCCAACGAGCAGGTGCGCGCGCGCCTGATTGTTGCAGCTACCAATCTTGCGCAGAGCGCCAGCACCCCCGCCCTGAAGGCTGCCGCGCAGGAGTGGCTCGAACTCAAGGACAACAACGACGCGACCCGTCGCGTCTCTGACGCCTTGGCTGCTGCCGCAGAGGCTGCCGCAGATGCCGCCGCTGAGGCAGGCACTGCAGACGCGGATACCGCCACCATCATCGATCTCAAGGATTACCTGGTCAAAAAGAGCATCTGGGCGCTTGGCGGCGACGGCTGGGCCTATGACATCGGCTATGGCGGCCTCGACCACGTGCTTGCCTCGGGCGAGAACATCAACGTGCTGGTCTTTGACACCGAGGTCTACTCCAACACCGGTGGCCAGGCCTCCAAAGCGACCCCCCAGGCTGCCATTGCCAAGTTTGCCGCCTCGGGCAAGCGCATCAAGAAGAAGGACCTTGGCATGATGGCGATGTCGTACGGCTATGTGTACGTTGCCCAGGTGGGCATGGGCGCGGATAAGAACCAGTTTCTCAAGGCGGTTCTCGAGGCCGAGGCCTACGACGGCCCCTCGCTCATAATCGCCTATGCTCCCTGCATCAACCACGGTCTCAAAAAGGGCATGGGCAAGACGCAGGAGAACACCAAGGATGCCGTGAGCTGCGGCTATTGGCAGCTCTATCGCTATAACCCGAGCCTCAAAGACGAGGGCAAGAACCCCTTCTCGCTCGACCAGAAGGAGCCCACCGGGAGCTTTAGGGAGTTCATCTTGGATCAGACACGCTACGCGTCGTTGGCCAAGGAGTTCCCTGTGGAGGCCGAGGCCCTCTTTGAGAGCGCTGAAGCCGATGCCAAAGAGCGCCTGGACGAATACAAAAAGTTGGCAGAAGCCTAGAAAAACACTAGAATATCGTATGTCGGGGGTCGGGGGCCCGCCGTAGGAAGTGGTATGGGGGGGGCCCCCCCCACAAAAAGGTTG
>JAITTM010000088.1 GCA_031286975.1 Coriobacteriales bacterium | reverse complement strand
CTGGTATAGTTGTAAAGTAAACCTCAGAGACGAAAGGAGAGAAGGCAGACCTTTCAAGTACATTTATTTCTGAGGCAACGAAGGGTATTTCGAGTACTTTTTATTTTGAGGCAATACGGTGCGTTACCAAGAACGGGCTTATCCACCTACGACCTGCAACTTGCAACTTGCAACCCCCCTGCAACCTGCAACGGCACGAATGGCAAATCATGGCTGATTCTCTCATAAACCAGGCATCAAATCAGGGCAGCCCCGCCCAACCTGTCGCGCATAAAGGGGTGCAGCGCTCTGTTGCTCCCCTCACCACCCTTCTCTCAACCGCGGATCGTCTGTTCTTGGTGATCGGGACGCTGCTCTTCAGCTTTGCGGTACCCTTTACCTGGTGGTTCGCCTTGCGCACGACCGACCGCGAGCGGGCAGGTCAAGGTGTGCGGTTCAGCGTCATCGTCATCGTTATCTCATTGGTGCTCTATGGCATCTTTGGCGTGTGGATAACCGCGGTTCTCAGCTCGCTCTTCGATGCCCTGCCAAGACACTAAGGAGTCATCGCTTGCAGCCAAACACGCTGCGGATCTCGCTCACGTATCGGTATACGCTTCACTCGATTCTCGCTCGATTCTCGCACGTTTTGCAAGCAAGCGGTGCCCTTGCCAGCAACATACCACCGAGTTCTGCCCGCAAAACACCAACCTGAAAGGCTACCCATGGACACCACAGCATTCACCAATAACCTGCAAAAGTACGCGCAACTCATCATCAAAAGCGGCTGTAATCTCAAGGCGGGGCAGGAGCTCTTCATCTCCATCAGCACCGAATGCGTGGAGTTCGCCCGCCTGCTGACCGCTGAGGCCTACGCGCAGGGCGCCCGCCATGTCACAGTCAAGTTCCATGATGAGAAGATCGCGCGTCTTCACTATGACAACTGCCCCCTTGAGGTGTTTGAGTCCGTGCCCGAGTGGGCTGCCCTGCTCAACAACTCGATGGCACGCGAGGGTGCGGCCATCCTGTCGGTGGTCTCGAGCGATCCCTACGCGATGGTGGGCATCGACCAGGCAAAACCGGTCGCAAGCGCTGTTGCCAGCCATGCCGCCTGCAAGGAGTTCTATGACGCGCTCGATCTGGGTAGGGTGGTCTGGTGCATCGTGGGCGCGGCAGCGCCTGCCTGGGCGCGGGTCGTGTTTCCTGCGGTGCCTGTCGAGCAGGCGGTCGCTCAGCTCTGGGATGCTATCTTTGCGGCGACCCGCGTTACCGCGCCCGACCCCGTCTTGGCCTGGGAGGCTCATCGCGCCAGCTTCAACGAGCGCAAGCAGTGGCTCAATGAGCAGCAGTTCGATGCGCTGCAGTACCGCAACAGCCGGGGCACCCATCTCACCATCGGCCTCAACGCCCGCGGCATCTGGCAGGGCGGTGGCGATATGACCATCGACGGCACGGCGTTCTTCCCCAACATGCCCACCGAGGAGCTCTTCACCACACCCGACCGCCTGCGCGCCGAGGGCGTGGTGTACAGCAGCCTACCCCTCGTGCACAATGGGGCGCTTATCGAGGATTTCTCGCTGAGATTCAAGGAGGGACGCGTGGTTGACTGCCAGGCGGCTGTGGGACAAGACGTGCTGGAGGCCATCTTCAAAGTCGACCAGAACGCCGCGCGCTTGGGCGAGGTCGCCCTGATACCCTATACCTCCCCCATCCGCCAAAGCGGTATCCTCTTCTACAGCACCCTGTTTGATGAGAACGCATCCTGTCACCTCGCCGTGGGGCAGGGGTTCCCCGACTGCCTGGAGGGCGGCCAGACCAAAAGCGAGGACGAGCTGCTCGCGGCCGGTGTTAACAAGAGCGCCACCCACGTCGACTTCATGATAGGCACCCCCGACCTACAGATCACCGGCATCACTGCAAGCGGCGAGCATATCCCCGTATTCAAAGACGGCGAGTGGGCCTTCTGATCCGGACTGTCTTGGCGCGGACTCCCGGATGCCTCCCTCGGCTGCTGCTGCGGCAAGTGGGCCTTCTGATCCGGGGCGTTTTAGCCCGTTTGCCCCCGGTTTTATCCCTGCCTTCCTTTGAATAACCCTGGCGCAGCGGTCACAATCAGCCCAATTGTGTTTTGTTCATTCACAACTCCCAAAACACGCTGCTCTGCTGGATTCTGATGGTATACTTGCCCATGAGCGCTCAGTTTTGACGAACCTCTGCACTGAAGGTGATTGGAGTACCTATCATGGCTAGTGACGGTCAAAAGCCGATAATCCTGACAGTCGATGATGAGCCTGTCATCTTAAACGCGGTTCTCGCTGCGCTCAAACAGGATTACGCGGTGCGCCCCTTCAAATCGGGCGAGGCAGCGCTTGATTTCCTGTCAAAGAACCGTGCCGACCTTATCCTCCTGGATTACAACATGCCTCCGGGAATGACCGGCTTCGAAGTTTTAGGCAAACTGCAGGCCAACGAGCACTGGCGCAACATCCCCGTCATCTTTCTTACCGGCTCCGAGAAAAGCGAGGACGAGGTCACCGCTCTTGAGTTGGGAGCCGTCGACTACCTGCTCAAGCCCTTCAATGAGCGCTCGCTCGTCACCCGTGTGCGCCTGCAACTCGAGCTCTTCAGACACCGCAACAATCTGGAAGAGATGGTTGTGGAGAAAACCGAGGAGATCGCCTACGCCAACACACGGCTCGAGAACATAAACCGGAAGCTGGAACAGCGCGACCGTATCACACTCGACCTTCTGGCGCAGGCATCCGATATGCGCGACCACGATACCGGCGCTCATATCGACCGCACCACCGCATACACCGCCGTCATCGTCAATGACATCGTCGCAAACCCCCAGGGGGACTACCGGATACCCGAGAATGAGGGTCGCGACATCATCGACGCCGTCAAGCTGCACGATCTGGGCAAGCTCGCCATGCCGGATGCCGTGCTGCTCAAGCCGGGGCGCTTGGATGAGAGCGAGTTCGCCATCATCAAGACCCACCCAACCGAGGGCAGCAAGATGCTCCGCGACGCCATCCAAAAGATGGAGGACGACTCCTTGCTGCGAACGGCTCTCGACATCACCTACGGCCACCACGAGAAGTGGGACGGCAGCGGTTATCCTGAAGGTGTCAAAGAGAAGGCCATCCCGCTCTGCGCACGCATCACCGCCGTTGCCGATGTCTATGACGCACTCACCTCGGTGCGCCCCTACAAGCGGGCATTCACTCCCGAGGAGGCCTTCGACATCATCTATAAAGACGCCGGTACCCACTTTGACCCCTACCTCGTCGAGGTTCTCAAACGTCACGAAGATGAGTTCCGCGAGATCGCCATCAATCATCGGGATGATCTGCCCCCAGAAGTTGCCGTCTACCAATAAAGCGAGGCCTACACCATGATAAAGACACTTACTGCGTTCACGGAGGAGATCGATGACATCGACGCTGCGGTAACAGAGGTGCTCTCACAGCTTGATCTTGCGCAAAACCAGCTCAAGAATTCTGTGGCCCTCGTGCACTGCTATGCCGACTTTGTCAAAGAGGGGGCAGTTGCCGCCTTGAGCGAAGCGCTTGGCTTCCCGCTGGTTGGCTGCACAGGGCTGACCTTCTCAAGCCCCGAGGGCAAGGGGCAGATCGCCTTGACGATGTCCGTCTTAACGAGTGATGACGTCGAGTTCGTCGTTGGCGTGTCCGACCCGGTGCATGATTTTGCAAGCATGGATGCCGCCATTGCCAAGCTCTATGACAATCTCATCAAACCGCTCCCGCAAACCCCGGGGCTCTTTGTTCCCTTTATCCCCTTCCTGACCAACGTGGGTGGCGACGAGTTCATCGGCAGGCTTGATGGCCTGGGTGAGGACATACCGAGCTTTGGTGCCGTGAGTTTCTCCGATAACCCTGATTTCGAGGATATCTACACCTTCTTAAACGATGAGTACTTTAGCTCGTCGTTGGTGCTGCTTGCCCTGGTTGGCGATGTCAGCCCACAATTCTTTCGGGTATCCGTGCCAGAAGAGGATATTGTCAAACAAAAGGCACTGGTAACCGCCTCGGATCACAATGTCCTGCAGAAGGTCAACAACAACCCCACCGTCACGTTTTTCAAGTCGTTGGGCTTCTTTGGCGATGATGATTTCAGGGCTTTGTCCTCGTTGAGCATGGTGTTTGACCAGGAGGATGGAGCGCGCCACTATCGCGCCTGCATCATGGCCACCGATGACGGCTCGCTCGTGCTCTGCGGCAACGCACCCATTGGCTCGAACCTCTCCTTTGCCGTCATGAGTCTTGAAAGCGTGGTGGAGGGTGCCCACTATATCGCCAAGAAAGCGCAGGAGCAGGCGCAGGGTCGCGGGGTGCTCGCCTATGTCTGCGCCGCGCGCAGCTGGGCGCTGGGGCTCAACGACATGGCGGAGCACGAGGCGTTCAAAGAGGTTCTTGGCACGCAGATACCTTATCAGGTGGTGTATGTGGGCGGCGAGATCTACCCCACGCGCCTGAACGACAACAGCGTGGTAAGTCTTCTGCAAAACGACTCGCTCATCGTATGTATACTCTAGGCTGGCGGTGAGATGTGAGACTCTTCAACTCGTTAAACCCTGCCAAAAAAACCACTCAATCTGAGCCGTCGGCTGAAGAGAGGGTCGTTGCGCCGCAAAACGCCGGTGTGCCACCGGAAGCCAAGGATGACGAGATTGCCCTGCGTGCCGAGAATGCCGCGCTTCGCCTGCAACTCAAGAAGGCGAACCGCAGCCTCACCACCATGCAGAACAAGCTCTTCCGCTTTGACCAGGTGTCAGGGACGCGAGACCGTCTGGCCACCATGCTCAGAGCCGAGCAGTCGCGCCAGGAGCGCTACCTCAACATAATGCTCGAGAACTCCCCGGACATCATCATCATGCTCGACAGCAATGCCTGTTTAGCCTACTGCACCAACGCCCTGCTCAAACTCCTCAACGTCAAGAGCTTTGGCCTGATCGAAGGCTGGTTTTTTTTGGAGGTCGTCAAGCTTTTGGGCGATGAGAAGTTCTTGCGTGACGCGGAGGAGAATATCCGCCTTGCCACTGAGTCGATGGAGCCAATCATCAACTACCGCAACATCGAGATCGCACGCACGGGCGAGGTGCTCAGCTTCATCACCTCTACTGCCGCCGTGCATGACCAGGACGGCACCTTGAGCGCCTATATCTCCGTCTTTCACGACGTGACCGAGATCAACAAGGCGCGCGTTGAAGCAGAGAGAGCCAACCGGGCCAAGAGCGAGTTTTTAGCGACCGTCAGCCATGAGCTGCGCACGCCGCTCAACGCCGTCAATGGCCTGGCTGAGCTTGAGCTGCGCAAGAACCTGCCCCGCCCCACCCTCAACAATCTGGAGAAGATATACGGATCGGGCGTGACGCTGCTCAACATCATCAACGACATCCTCGACATCTCGAAGATCGAATCGGGGCGTTTTGAGCTCGTGCCCATGGAATACGATGTTGCCAGCCTCATCAGCGACACGGTGAGCATGAACCTCGTGCGCATCGGCTCGAAGCCCATCTCGTTCAGCCTCAACGCGGATCCCCAACTCCCCACCCGTCTCTATGGCGACGAGCTCCGCGTGAAGCAGGTCATGAACAATGTCTTGTCCAATGCCATCAAATACACCTCTGAGGGCATAGTCTCACTTTCCATCTCCGCGGAGGTCACGCCTGATATGGATTGCTGGCTTGTGTTTGCGGTGCAAGACTCAGGCATCGGAATCGCCAAGGAGAATATCTCCAAGCTCTTTACCGAGTATTCGCAGGTCGATCTGCAAAGCCACCGCGCCATCGAGGGCACCGGCCTGGGGCTCTTTATCACCAAGCAACTCGTCGATCTGATGGAGGGCACCATCAATGTCGAGAGTGAGCTGGGCAAGGGCAGCACTTTTACCATCCGCCTCAAGCAAACCGTCACGGACGAGCAGCCCATCGGTGAGGATCTTAGCGAGAACCTCGCGAGTTTCAGGTACTTTGAGGGACGCAGTCGCCATATCAAGAGCATCGACTACGTGCAGATGCCCTTTGCCAAGGTGCTCATCGTCGACGACGTGCTCACCAACCTTGAGGTGGCCAAGGGCATGATGGAGCCCTACAACATGACCGTGCACACCGCCATGGGCGGCAGGCAGGCAATCGAGCTGGTGCGTGACGCTGATATCCGCTATGACATCATCTTCATGGATCACATGATGCCCGAGATAGACGGCATACAGGCCGCCCGTGTCATCCGCAAGGAGATCGGCACCGAGTATGCCAAGAATGTTCCCATCGTGGCGCTGACCGCCAATGCCATCGTGGGTATCGAGAATATGTTTTTGGAGAACGGCTGCCAGGGATTTTTGACCAAGCCCATCGATATCTTGAAGCTGGATGCAGTCCTGCACACGTGGATATGGAGTCGTCGCAAAGGGGAATCCCTTGAAGAAACGGAGGCAAAGGTGCCTACTATCGGGCTGTCCAGCAGCAACAAAGTAGATATAGAGGCGATCCTGCGCGAGAACCCCATCGAAGGCGTGAATTTTGCGGCGGGCCTGAAGCGTTTCAACAATAGCGCCACCATCTATATGCGCATCGTGCATTCGTTTATCGAGAGTACCCCCAAAGCGCTGGCGGAGCTGCGCAATGTGGACGAGAACTCCCTCAATGAATACTCCGTGCGGGTGCATGGGCTCAAGGGTGCCTGCTACGGTATCGATGCCCTGGCCTGCGGCGACGCCGCGCGCGCGCTTGAACTGGCGGCAAAAGGTGGCGACTATGCCACCGTTGCCCGCGACAACGGTGCCCTGATCGCAAGCGTCGAGATGCTTATCGAGCAGTTCGAGCTTATCGAGGAGAAAATCGAGCAGGCAAAGTCGCTGTTCGTGGATGCGCGCCCCACGCTCGCCGCTCCCGACCCCGCCCTGCTCAAGGCGCTGCTGGCGGCAACCCGGGAGTTCGACATCGAGGAGATGCAGCGCATCATCGACGAGCTGGATGCCTCACAATACACCGACGAGCCCGGCGTGGTAAACGTCCTGCGCAAGCACTTTACC
>JAITTM010000081.1 GCA_031286975.1 Coriobacteriales bacterium | reverse complement strand
TGAACGGCAATCGGTATCAAGTAGGCGATAACTCATAAGAATAACTCGGTCAGCGGCGGGCGTATGCATAAGAGACGGCCGTGGTGGCCTATGCCACCAAGGCCGGCGCCGGGGCTGACAGCGGTTTTTGGCCGCGGTTGTGCGCTACAGCTCCTTGATGATGTCCTCTACGCGCTCTTTGGCGTCACCAAAGAGCATCGAGGCGTTTTCTTTGAAGAACAGCGGGTTTTGCACGCCCGCATATCCGGTTGCCATCGAGCGCTTGAATACGATGACCTGTGCGGCTTTCCACACCTCGAGCACCGGCATGCCCGCTATGGGCGAGGCGGGATCCTCCGCCGCCGCTGGATTGACCGTGTCGTTGGCACCGATAACCAGCACGACCTCGGTATCCGCAAGATCATCATTGATCTCCTCCATCTCAAGCACGATGTCATAGGGAACCTTGGCCTCAGCCAAAAGAACGTTCATGTGCCCCGGCAGTCGCCCTGCCACGGGGTGGATGCCAAAGCGGACTTCAACACCTTTTGCGCGCAATTTGCTCGTCAAGTCAGCTACGGCGCTCTGCGCCTGGGCAACCGCCATGCCGTAACCTGGTGTGATGACCACCGAGCTGGCGCTGCGCAGAAGCTCCGCTACCTCCACGGCACTAATCTCGCGATGCTCGCCGTAGTCTTTCTCCTCACCTTTTACCGCGCCGTCTGAGCCAAAACCACCGGCGATGACGGAGATAAAGGAGCGGTTCATTGCCTTGCACATGATAAAGGACAGGTAGGCACCGGATGAGCCCACCAGCGCACCGGTGATGATGAGCAGGTCGTTGTTAAGCGTGAAACCGGCGGCGGCGGCGGCCCAGCCCGAGTAGGAATTGAGCATCGAGATCACCACGGGCATGTCGCCACCGCCGATAGAGGCCACGAGGTGCAAGCCGAGCAACAAGGCGAGCAGGGTCATCGCCGAGATCAGGATCAGACCGTTGCTGCCCGCAGGATAGAGCACGAAGCATACCGTAAGCACCAGGAAGGCAACGATGGCTCCGAGGTTCAAGAGATTGTGTCCCGGCAGCGTGAGGGGGGCGGACTTGATTTTTGCCGAGAGCTTGAGGTAGGCGACGATCGAGCCCGTAAAGGTGACGGCACCAATGAAGATACCGACGAACAGCTCGCCTGAATGCAGCGCATCAAAGTGACCAGAAGCCACGTTGTGGTAATAACTGGTCCAACCAACAAGCACAGCCGCCAGACCCACAAAGCTGTGGAACAGGGCAATCAGCTCGGGCATGCCGGTCATCTCGACACGCTGGGCCTTGGTGATGCCGATGATGGCACCTATGATGAGCGCGAGCACGATGGCACCGATGGCCCAGGGGGGGGCTGCCACCTGGGCGCTCCCGCCGTTATCCGTCAGACCGAGGACAACCCCGAGGATAACGAACAGCAGGGCGACGCCCATACCGATGGCACCGAGGGTGTTGCCTCGCATCGAGGTCTCGTGCTTTGAAAGGCCGGCGAGTGCGAGGATGAACAGGAGGCCGGCGATGATGTAGGAGCCGGTAACCAAAGAGAGGGACATGCCGCTCACCCCTTCCTGAACATCTTGAGCATGCGATTGGTGACCGTGAACCCGCCAAAAACGTTGATCGAGGCCAGCAGGATACCGGCGATGGAGAGAATGATGATGACCAGGTTGCTTGCCCCGGTGATATCAGCACTGCCGTCAACAAAGGTCAGACCGACCAGGCAGCCCACGATGATGATGCCCGAGATGGCGTTGGTGACGCTCATCAGCGGCGTGTGCAGGGAGTGCGAAACGTTGCCGATGACGTAAAAGCCGATGACGATCGAGAGCATCAGCACCATGAAGTGGCCGAGCAGCCCCGTTGGCGAGATCCAGAACAGCGCCAGCAACGCCAGGGCGCAGACACCCAGCAGCGCATAGCTGACCTTGGGATCCATCGGCTTCTTCTCCAGCTGAGCGGCGGCTGGTGCAACAGCTACCGCAGCGGCGGGCGCGGCAGAGACGGCGACCTTTGGAGGTGGCCAGGTCACCTCCCCCGCCTGAGTGACCAGCATTCCGCGCTGAACCACATCATCGAGATCCAAGGCCAGCTCGCCGTCTTTGCCTGGCGTGACGAGCTTCATCAGGTTGACGATGTTTTGCGAGAACAGCTGTGATGCCTGCGTGGGCAGCCGCCCCGGCAGATCGGAGTAGCCGATGATCTTGACGCCACCCTCGGTTGTGACCACCTGATCGGCAACCGAGCCTTCGACATTGCCGCCCGAAGAGGCGGCCATGTCGACGATGACGCTACCCGGCTTCATGTTAGCCACCATCTCGGCGGAAATAAGACGGGGAGCTGGGCGGCCCGGTATCTGGGCGGTGGTGATGATGATGTCTTGCTCCGGCACCTGCGCAGCATACATCCGCTCAGCGGCGGCGGCGTAATCATCGCTCGCCTCCTTTGCGTAGCCGTCTGTTGACTGCTGCAATTCGCCGGATTGCACCGCGACAAACTCGGCACCCATGCTTTCGACCTGCTCCGCCGTCTCGGCACGGATGTCGGTGGCCTTGACGATGGCTCCGAGCGCGCGGGCGGTACCGATAGCGGCCAGCCCGGCAACACCGGTTCCTGAGACGAAGACCTTTGCGGGTGGCACTTTGCCGGCAGCCGTCACCTGCCCGGTGAAAAAGGAGCCAAACTCATGGGCGGCCTCAACCACGGCCCGATAGCCGCCGATGTTGGCCATCGAGGAGACGACATCGAGTGATTGCGCCCGCGAGATACGCGGTACGGAGTCCATAGCCAAAACGGTCAGCTGCTTTTGCGCCAGTTTTTCCAGCAACTCCGGCGAGCGCGGCGCGGCGATAAGACTGATGAGTGTAGCGCCTTGCTTGATTGCCGCGATCTCCGCATCTGAGGGCGGGTTAATTTTGGTTATGATGTCGCTGTGCCAGACGGTTGGCCTGTCAACGAGCTCTGCACCCGCCTGGGCGTAGTCCGCATCGGGAAACGACGCCTGTATCCCTGCACCCGTCTCTACCGAGACCGAATAACCCAGCTTCACCAACTGGCCGACGGTCTTTGGTGTTGCGGCAACCCGCGTTTCTCCCAGCAGGGATTCCCTAGGGATTCCGATATTCATGCGCCCTCCTCAATTCCATCGTCATCTGCCTATCTTTCAGCATCTCAATTGTAGTATCTCACAAGCGCAGTGTCCTTGTGTCTAACAGCCAAAATAATCGCTGTAACTGAAAGGAAATGACAAAATGACAAAATGACAAAGGGCGAGCCAGCACATTGCTGCCATGGCAACAAGGCAGGGGAGCAATTTTGT
Source organism: Coriobacteriales bacterium (assembly GCA_031286975.1). Classification (GTDB taxonomy): domain Bacteria; phylum Actinomycetota; class Coriobacteriia; order Coriobacteriales; family UBA8131; genus JAITTM01. Next base: position 9,070 of record JAITTM010000081.1, on the reverse strand, counting down.
ATACTGTTATCCATGAGTGCACTGGATCATAAAGATACTGCCGAGAAGACCGGGCTTGACGTGCTGCAAGCGTGGGACGGTGCCGCCATCATCCTGCTTGACCTCGACGCCTTCTTTGCCTCGGTCGAGCAGCTCGATCATCCGGAGTGGCGCGGTAAGCCGGTGATCGTCGGTGGCGACTCCGAGCGCCGCGGCGTGGTCTCCACCTGCTCGTATGAGGCGCGTACGTACGGCGTGCGCTCCGCGATGCCGTCTGTCCAGGCGCGGCGCCTGTGCCCTGATGCCATCTGGACCCCAGGCAACTTTCCCCGGTATATCGCACTATCAAAGCGGGTTATGGATTTCATGCTTGAAGAATCACCCTTCCTGCAGCAGGTCTCCATCGACGAGGCCTTCATGGACATCTCGCCGGGGCGTTTTGTTAAGGATCACCCCATCCTTATCGCCAATCGCATACGGGAGAAGGTCGCCACGCTGGGGATCACCTGCTCGATTGGGCTCGGCACCAGCAAAAGCATCGCCAAGGTCGCCTCTGACATGGACAAGCCCAATGGATTGACCGTGGTATATCCAGGTCGCGAGGCGGCGTTTCTCGCTCCCCTGCCCGTGCGCACCATGTCAGGCGTGGGTCGACAGGCAGCTAAGCGCCTGCACGCCTATGGCATCGAGACGCTGGGGCAGATGGCAGCCGCCGAGCCCAACATCCTCAAGGAGATCTATGGCAAGAACGCCGAGATGATGCGCAATCGCTGTCTGGGGCTTGATGCCTCGCCCATCGAAACCGAGACAGAGGTCAAGTCGGTCTCAAATGAGATGACCTTCTCGACCGACCTTTTGCGGCGCGACGAGATAGAGCAGGCGGTTGCCCTGCTTGCGGCAAAGGTGGGACGGCGCCTTAGACGCAAGCAGCTCGCTGGCCATACCCTTAGCCTCAAGGTTCGCTATCCCGACCTGAGCATCCGCAGCGCCCAACGCACACTGAGCCAGGCCGTCGATGACGAGCAGGTTTACACACCGGTGCTGCGTGAGCTGATCGATGAGGTCTGGGAGCCCGGCTGCGGCCTGCGCCTGGTAGGTGTTGCTGTTTCTGGATTTGGGCAACGCCCCGAGCAGATGAGCCTCTTTGACGAGCTGCCGCAGCCCGCGTCAGGCAAGGCATCCGCCACGCGTCCGCCCAATCATGGACTGGTGGAGGCAACCGATCTGGTCAAGAACCGCTTTGGCGAGGACGCCGTGCGCTTTGGCCGCGAGTTCCGCTTTGCCGAGCGCGATACCGGCACCATCGCGCAGAAGAAGGACGATTACAAAGACCCCTTACATCCCCTTGAGAACCACTGATTAACTGCTTGTATGCCAGATGGCATGCAATGAGTTAATCAGTGGTTCCTGAGAGGCCTAGGGTTTTGGCTATGCGCTCCGAGTAGACGGGATCCTGGATGCCAGCTTCTTTCAGGTCGATGATGGGGGCGTCGTTCCAGAGCGTCTCGAGGCGATAGAACTCGCGCAATTCAGGCTGGAAGACGTGAACCACAAAATCACCGTAGTCGAGCAGGACCCAGGTCAGTTCGTCCCGGCCTTCTCGCCCAAGGGGTTTTATGCCAGCCTCTGCGCGCAGGGTCTCTTCGACTGCATCGCAGATGGCATCGACCTGGCGGTTGTTCGCGCCGGTTGCAATCACAAAATAATCGGTGATGATAAGGGATTTCTGCACTTCGAGAACGACGATGTCGCTTGCCTTCTTCTCGTTAGCTGCACGCGCGGCGATAAGAGCCCACTGTTTTGATGTCACCTAAACTCCTCAAATAAACTGCTGTCACGGACATTCTATCGTACTTGGCGTACCTTTAGATGCTGAGTCTGCCCCGTTCTCGCGCGACGTAGGTATTCCATACCTCCAGGGATTCAGGATGGATGAAACGATGGCGTTTGATGAGGTGCTCCATGGTCATCTCAAACGACTTGACAAAGAGCATCTCAAGGGGGATCTTGCCCACCAGCATACGCAGGGATGTGAGGTTGCCCTGTGAACGTAGCGGCTCGATCATGTCGGCGATATAGATGATCATGTCAAGATCGGACATGTCGGGAGCGGCCGAGGTATGGCGCCTGATGGCTTGGATTATCTGGGGCGGAAGCTCGGGGAACTCGCGTGCAACGGCAACGGCCCCTGTCTGCGCGTGCAAAAGCGCCGCCATATCCTCCAGGCGCGGCAGCAGCTCGATGCCAAAGTCCTGCGCGCGCGCAATAAGCTCATCATCGCTGAGGTTCTTGTCCCAGTCATGCAGCAGACCGGCAATGCGCGCATCGTCTACGTTGACGTCATAGTGGACGGCCATGGCAATCGCGGTGTCGGCGACACTGAACGAATGGAGCAGGCGATACTCGGTCAGTCGCTGCTCGAGCAGGATGCGCGCCCGCTTATAAAAGGCATCGGCATCGATCATGCATGCCCTCCCCTGCTGCGGTAAAGACCCTGCCTTTGGCTGTAGGCGAGCACGGCGTCGGGGGTGAGGTAGCGTGCCGAGCCGCCACCGGCAAGGCGTGCGCGGATATCCTGTGACGAGATGGCCAGAGCAGGGATGTGAAAGTGACAGACGGTGAAGGGGGACGGCTTTAGGGCACTGGACGCTTCTCCGCGGTTGGCTCCCAGGACGGTGACGAGACCTGCCAGCTCCTGCGCGTCCTTCCAGGTAGCCATGTCATCGGTCGCATCGGCTCCGGTGATGAAGAACAGGGAGGCCTGCTCGCCATAGACAGCCTTGATTGCGCGCACGGTATCGATGCTGTAACTCACGCCCTCCCGATCCATCTCGATACGGCTCACATCAAAATGGGTGCTGTCCTCCGTAGCGGTGAGCAACAAGGTGTAGCGATCCTCAGCTTGGGAGAAACCCGTGCCGAGTTTGCGTACCGGCTGTCCCGTGGGGATGAAGAGCACCCCATCGAGGTCGAACTGCTCGTAGGCCTGCTCGGCAAGCAGGAGATGCCCATAATGCACGGGGTCGAAGGTGCCACCCAGCAGCCCCAGGCGAAACGGCCTGATGCCACGCAGTACGAGCGCGTCGAACTTAGGCGAGATCACCGGCGTAGCACTCACCTGATCTGGCCTTCACCTTCAAGAAGGAACTTCGTCGAGGTCAGGGCATCGAGCCCCATAGGGCCGCGCGCATGCAGCTTCTGGGTGGAGATCCCTATCTCTGCTCCAAGACCGAACTCGCCACCATCGGTAAAGCGCGTCGAGGCATTGGCATACACCGCGGCGGAGTCGACCTCCTGCAAAAATCTGTTCACTGCCGTGTAATCCTCACTGAGTATCGCCTCGGAGTGATGGGTGCTGTAGGTATTGATATGCTCGATTGCCGCGTCGATACCGGCAACGCATTTGAAGGAGAGCTCGAGCTCCTGGTACTCGGTGCCCCAATCCGCCTCAGTAGCGGCAACGACCAGCTTTTGCCGGGCGGCGTCCAGGCTCTGAGCGAGGGCGAGGATCGTGGGGTCGGCATGCACCAGCACACCGGCAGACGTGAGAGCCTCAAGCACTGGCGGCACGAACTTCTCGGCAGCTGCGGCATCCACGAGCAGGGATTCCGCCGCGTTGCAGACACCGGGGCGCTGCGTCTTGGCGTTGATGATGATAGGTACGACGATGTTGGACCGCGCGTCTGTGTGGATGTAGATGTGGCAGTTGCCCGCGCCCGTCTCGATAACGGGAACCTTGGAATTCTCGACACAACTGCGGATGAGCGTCGCGCTACCACGCGGTATCAGGACATCGATAAGCCCATGCAGCTGCATGAGCTCAGTGGTTGCCGCGCGATCGGTCGTCTCGATGGATTGCAGCCAATCCGCAGGCAGACCTTTGGCGATACCCGCCTCATAAAGCACCTTGGTCATCGAGATATTGGAGTTGTTGGCGAGCGAACCGCCCCGCAACAGGCAGGCGTTCGCCGTCTTGAGCGTGAGTCCGGCGGCATCCGCCGTGACATTGGGGCGCGCCTCATAGATCATGGCGACCACACCCAAGGGCACGCGCACCCTGCGCAGGCGCAGGCCATTATAGAGCGTGCGACCCTCGGTAACGGTGCCGATAGGGTCGTTTTGGCGCGCGAGTGTGCGCAGCGCCTGGGCGATGTCCTCGATGCGAGCGGGGCTGAGTTCAAGCCGGTCGATGAGCGACTCCTGCGTGCCCATCTGGCGTGCTGCCGCCACATCGAGGGCGTTGTGCTCCAGCAGGTAATCCTGCTGTGTCAGCAGGGCATCAGCCAGAGCGTCAAGCGCCCTGTTGCGCACGGTGGTATCGAGTTTTGCCAAAGCACGCGATGCGATGCGGGCGCGCTGTGCCTTATCGATGACTTCGCTTTGCCTGGCCTGTGCTGCACCGTCTGTGTTGGTCATGGTGATTCCTCACTCTGAAAATGATACCCACTAAAATACCACTAATCGGTCGCGATGGATAACCTCTTTGTTGGCCAAATGTATCAACAGCTTGTTTCCAGCGAGCTGTTCAGAGGTATGCCCCACTGCCAACGCCAGTTCGTCGCGAGAGTAGTTGCTCAGGCCGCGTCCCACCAAAAACCCGCTGGTCGTGCGGATATCCACGGCCTGACCTGCCGCAAAATCGCCCTCGACGCGCACAACGCCAACGGGCAGAAGCGAGCTCCCGCGCTCACGCAGAGCCAAAACGGCGCCCTCGTCAATGAACACCGAGCCCTTGACGGTTCCACTCAGGGCGATCCACAACTTTTTGGCACCCGCCTGTTTGCTGTGTTTCTCGCTGGAGAAGCGCGTGCCCACCTGCTTGCCGCAGGCTGCATCAAGCACGGCATGGGGGCGATGCCCCTCGCAGATCACCATGGGGATGCCCGCTGCCATGAGCATGCGAGCGGCTTCAAGTTTGGTGACCATACCACCGCTCCCCCGCGCGGTTCCCGCATCCCCTGCGGCGTTGACCAGCTCCTCGGTAAACCCGGCGATCGACTCCAACAGTTGCGCGTCCTCATCCAGACGCGGGTCAGCCGTATAAAGGCCCTCTATATCACTGAGAAGAACTACCAACTCCGCCTTGACCAGTATGGCGACCTGGGCAGCCAGCGTGTCGTTGTCGCCAAAACGTATCTCATCCACCGCCACGGTGTCGTTCTCGTTGATCAGGGGCACAACGCCCAACTCGAGCAGGCGCTCAACGGTATCGCGCGCGTGCAGGTAGGATTCTCGATTGACGGTGTCAAAGCGCGTGAGCAGTATCTGCCCCACGATAAGCCCCTGTGCCTCGAACGAACGCGCATAGGCTCGGGCGAGCTCTATCTGCCCCACGGCAGCCGCGGCTTGCAAGGTCGGTATCCTGTCGGGTCGTTGGGGCGGCAAGCCCAAGGCCTGGAGCCCCGCGGTGATGGCAGCGGATGTCACTATCAGCACCTCGCTGCCCATTGCATGAAGCTCCCTGACCTGTGCCGCAAGATCCGCGATATAGGATTTTGCGATAGTGCCATCCTCGTTGGTCAAGGTCGACGAGCCGATCTTGATAACGATGCGGTGGGCAAGGTCGCTGCGCTTGTGATCGCTCATAGCGCCTCCTCCCCGGCAAGGAGCTGCTCATCCTCTTCATCGATGAGAGCGCTCTCGAAGGCGAAGGCGCGTCCAAGGATGCGTATCTCGTCGCCCTCGCGCGCGCCCGCCTTGACAAGCGCCTTCTCGACACCCCTGTGTTCAAGGCGCCGCTGCAAGAAGGCAATGGCCTCCTCGTTGTCCCATTCGGTCTGGATGACCATGCGCTCAACAGCTTTGCCCGCAACCGCGAAGACACCCCCACCGAGGTTGCGCACCGTGAACTCGCGGTCGCGCTCCTGGCGTTTATGCTCCCACACCTGCCCGTACTGCACGTTGACCTGTTCGTTTTCTGCGGCGGCCTCGCGTAACTCGTTGACCTTTGTGGCTGTTGCCGCCGCAAGCGCCTCGATACCCTGCCCGGTGACCGCCGAGACGCAGAATACAACTGGCTCCCGGTAGGCAGGGTCGAACTCGTTGCCGCCCACGCTATTGAGCGCCTCTTGCCGGAGATGCGCCTTGATGCGCTGGACGGTCTTCTCCGTATCGGGCACATCGACCTTGTTGATAACGACGATCTGCGGGCGCTGGGCCAGCTCGCTTGCATAGAGTGCAAGCTCCTTGTTAATCTGCTTGTAATCCTCAACCGGATCACGCCCCTCATAGGAGCCCGTCACGTCAAGCACATGGAGCAGCAGAGCCGTGCGCTCGATATGGCGCAGGAACTCATGCCCCAGGCCCTTGCCCGCGGCCGCACCCTCGATGAGCCCCGGGATATCAGCGGCCACGAAGCTCAGGTCACCCGAGCGCACCATTCCCAGGTTGGGCACCAAGGTGGTGAAGGGATAATCGGCTATCTTGGGGCGAGCGGCACTCATGCGGGCAATCAGCGAGGATTTGCCCACCGAGGGCATGCCTACCAGCGCGGCATCCGCCATGAGCTTCATCTCGAGTTCGATCCAGCCTTCCTCAGCAGGCTCGCCCAGCTCCGCAAAGGCAGGTGCCCTGCGGGTCGAGGTGACGAAATGTATGTTACCGCGGCCACCAACGCCGCCTTTTGCCACGATGACACGCTCGCCGTCATGCGTGAGATCGGCAATGATCGCGCCTGTCTCGCGGGTCTCGTCATCGGAGAAGCGCACCAAGGTTCCCACAGGCACCTTGAGGATACGGTCATCACCGTTTGCCCCGTGCATGCGCGATCCGCGTCCGTGCGTGCCGCGACTCGCCTTGAAATGATGTTTGAAGCGATACTCGATCAACGATGAGACACTCTGGTCGGCCTCGAGTATGACGTCGCCACCCCGCCCGCCGTCGCCACCATCCGGGCCGCCTTTGGGCACGTGCGCTTCACGGCGAAACGACATGCAGCCTGCGCCGCCGTCGCCCGCCTTGACATGGATACGTACCTGATCGATAAACATGGTCTGCCCTGATTCCCAGAGAAAAGCCCCCTGTCCGATGCTTCAAGACAGAGGGCTTTGGTTACGACATCTGATTGAACAAAAGACCCGGCTATACCGCGTGAGGCCTTACGTGCACCTTGCGCTTTGCACCGTGGGTGAACTCGAGGACTCCGTTCTTGAGTGCAAAGAGCGTATCATCGCTGCCACGCCCCACGTTCTCGCCGGGATGGATGTGCGTACCACGCTGGCGGACGATGATGTTACCGATGATTACGCTCTCACCGGCGAACTTCTTAACGCCCAGGCGCTGAGCCCTTGAATCGCGACCGTTTCGGCTTGAGCCGAGACCTTTTTTATGTGCCATTTCTCTAACTCCCTACGTCGTACAGCGCTGCGGTTACTCAGCGGCTTTCTCGTCTGTATCGGTTTTCTTGCTTGCAGTCTTCTTGGCTGCGGGTTTTGCAGGTTTTGCTGCCTTCTCCTCCGCGCTTGCTGGCGCTTTTTTGGCGGCAGGCTTCTTTGCGGGAGCCTCGTCTGCGCCTGCAGCGGGCTTGGCTGCCGCTTTCTTGGCGGGGGCGGCTTCCTTCGTGTCCGTAGCGGCTACTTTTTTGACGGTGTCTTTCTTGACGGCGGGCTTTGCCTTGGTCGCTGCTTCAGCTTCAGGGGCGACAGCCTCTTCTTTGACCTTCTTGGCAGCAGTCTTGGCATCGTCTTTCTTGGCTGCCTTGGAGGCGGTACCCGTCAGAGAGATGCCCGTGATGAGCAGACGGGTCAGATCCTGCCGATGCCCGCGCAGGCGCTTGTAGCCCTTGCGCTTCTTGAACTTGAACACCAGCGCCTTCTCGCCCTTGAAATGCTCGACGACCTCTGCAAAGACCTTCGCCTTTGCCAGCTTGTCGGCATCGACAGTGATGGCAGAACCATCTGCGAGAAAGACGACATCGAGTTCAACGGGCTTACCCGTCTCGACAGCGAGCTTTTCTACCTCGATAACGTCACCTTCAAGGACTTTGTATTGCTTTCCACCGGTAGCCACTATTGCGTACATTGAAAAACCCTTCGATTGCAGAAATCAGTATTAAGCGCAACGACACACTTTAGCAGTGCGCCCTGAGCAAGTCAATTAAAAGACCCGCATTTGATGCGGGTCTTATGCTTAATGGCTCCCCGGGTAGGACTCGAACCTACAACAAATCGGTTAACAGCCGATTGCTCTGCCATTGAGCTACCGAGGAATGGCACTTCGTGCGGCTTGAAAGTATACCAAAAATCTCACGGTGTGGCAGAGGATTTTTGGTGGGCCCAGCAGGATTCGAACCTGCAACCAAGGGATTATGAGTCCCCTGCTCCACCGTTGAGCTATGGGCCCTTCAAAGCGCACAAGCGATTCTACCTCAAATCACGCACGTGATAAACAGGTAATCTGTCAGCGAGTGCGCAAAGCGTAGCATTATCGGCCGCTGTCGGACTCACTCTGCTGTCTTGACGGGGATTGAGAGTCAGCGCCCAAGGTTGCCTTGACCGTTATCTCCTCGCCGTTGCGATTCAAGACGATCTCGACCTCATCCCCTACCAGATGCCCGCGCACATTGATGATGAGCTCGGCATTGGTGGCAACCGGCTGACCGCCGATCTTGGTGATGACGTCACCCTCTTTGATCCCGGCCTTATCCGCAGGTGAAGAGACGACGACTGAGTCGATGTAGGCACCGTGATCGATGCTGACACCCAGGCTCCTTTGCGAGTTGGGATCGACCGTCACAACGGTGACACCGAGGTAGGCGTGCTCGACCGTCTTGCCATCCATGATCTGGCTGGCAACGTTGAGGGCGTACTTGCTGGGGATAGCAAAGCCCACACCAGAAGACGAGCCGGTTGCCGAGCTGATAAGCGTGTTGATGCCGATGAGCTTACCTTCGGCATTGACCAGCGCGCCACCGGAGTTACCGGGATTGATGGCGGCATCGGTCTGAATCATGTTGGCGTAGATATTGACGCCGGTCTCTGACTCCATGGTGGTGGAGCGGAACAGGGCGGACACAACGCCGGTTGAAACGGACTTCTCCAAACCAAAGGGGCTGCCTACCGCCCTGACCCAGGCACCCACCGCCACCTCGCTT
>JAITTM010000067.1 GCA_031286975.1 Coriobacteriales bacterium | reverse complement strand
GATGTCCCAGTACATGGAGATGAGCTCGCGGTTAACTGCGCGGAAGGCGTTCTCGCGGGAGCGCTCGATGATGGATATGATTTCGCCGTACTCAGCGTGATTTTTTGGTGTTAGTTCCTTACTCATAAATTTCAAACCGCCTTTCACATTATTTTGAACTGGAATCGTCTGGTAAATTCTCGCACCAGCGGTGCGAGAATTGCCTTGGCGTTAATCGTTCAGCAAACCTTAAAAGGTCACTGCTGATGGTCTTGAATGGGCAATACTCGTAATCGTCACAAGCCGTTCAATCCCACCAGTTCTGTTTGCCCTCCGTCAACTGCTCGCTGTGGTTGGCATAATGAACCGTCATGTTCACCTCAATGCTACTGTGCTGGCTCGGAATATTAGTTTCAAGGTCTTGATGATGATTTAGCTCGATAAACTTCATGCTAACCGTAGGCATGGGATATCGCCCATGAGAGACTTCGATGCTTCTATCCAGACTCTGCAAAGCCGTTAGAGGCGAGCCGGGTTTGCCATCATCAAACTTGCCTTTGCCAGCAAAGCAGTCCACATAGAGGATGGGATTGCCCATTGACAATATTTTGTTGAAATACGGAACCAAATAGCAGCCGAGGAGTTCGTCTTTAACTTCCGACCAGACTTTCTTTTGCTTGAAAAAATCGCGGTTGTCTTTGGGCATACATTCTTTCCTCACTGCGCGCTGGATCTCTTTTTCTCTGTTCAAAGTTTCCTCTTTCCGATTGTTTGTTAAGTATACAACGGGAGCTTGAACAGTATTTATGGGTATTCCCTTTTCAAGAAGCAAATCGCTTGCCCTTTATAAGCGCACCTTAGCCTGAAAGACCCCCCAGCCTCCACGGAAAACACAGAAAGCCGCATAGTACGCGACTGAGCGGGCCCGCCCCCCTCTCCCAGGCTGGTCAGGCGCTTTGTAAGCGAGCAGATTGCCTTGAAAGAAAGACCCCGAGCGACAGGAGCGTATAAAAATACGCGACTGAGCTCGGGGTCTTGCTTGAAAGGCAAGATGCCGCTTACAAAGTGCCTGACTAGTACATGCCTCCGCCGCCACCCATAGCCCCGGCCAAAGCACTCAGATCCGGACCCTCTTTGGGGATGTCGGCCACGGTGGCCTCGGTGATGAGAATCAGTGCGGCAACCGACGCGGCATTTTGCAGCGCGGTGCGCGTGACCTTGACGGGGTCGATGACACCCATCTTGATCATGTCGCCATACTCACCGGTCACGGAGTTGAGGCCCTCACCAGCAGGCAGCGACTTGACCTTCTCCACAACAACGGAGCCTTCGTAGCCGGCGTTTTGGGCGATGACGCGCAGAGGAGCAACCAGGGATTGACGGATGATGTTGATGCCAACCTTCTCATCTTCGTCCTCGGTCTTGATCGTGTCGAGCGCGGGCAGAGCGTCGATGAGCACAACGCCACCGCCGGCGACGATACCCTCTTCAACGGCGGCACGGGTGGCCTGCAGAGCATCCTCGATGCGGGCCTTGCGCTCCTTGAGCTCGACCTCGGTGGCAGCGCCCACCTTGATGACGGCAACGCCGCCAGCCAGCTTGGCCAGACGCTCCTGCAGCTTCTCGCGGTCGAAGTCGCTATCGGTGTTCTCGATCTCGGCCTTGATCTGGGCAACGCGGGCATCGATATCGGTCTTGTTGCCGGCACCGTCGACGATGGTGGTGGTGTCCTTGTTGACGCGCACGTTCTTGGCACGCCCAAGCTGGTCGATGGTGGTGGCATCGAGCTTCATGCCAAATTCCTCGGTAATCACCTGACCACCGGTGACGATGGCGATGTCCTCGAGCATGCGCTTGCGACGGTCACCAAAGCCGGGAGCCTTGACAGCTACGCAGTTGAGCGTGCCACGCAGACGGTTGAGCAAGACGGTTGCCAGGGCTTCTCCCTCGAAGTCCTCACTGATGACCAGCAGCGCACGGCCTGCCTGCATAACGGACTCGAGCACGGGCAGGATGTCCTGGATGGACGTGATCTTCTGGGAGGTGATGAGGATGTAGGGGTCTTTGAGGTCGGCCTCCATACGCTCCATGTTGGTTGCCATGTAGGGCGAGATGTAGCCCTTGTCGAACTGCATGCCCTCGACGGTCTCGATATCGATGCCAAAGGTGTTGGACTCCTCAACGGTGATGACGCCGTCTTTGCCCACGACCTCCATTGCCTCGGCGATCTTGTCGCCGATGTTCTGGTCGCCGGCGCTGATGGCACCTACGTTAGCAATCTGGTGCTGCTCATCCACGTCGGTGGCGGCGGCTTTAACATGCGCGACCACGGCCTCGACGGCCTTCTCGATACCACGACGAATGGCCAGCGGGTTGGCTCCGGCGGTCACGTTGCGCAGCCCCTCGTTGACGATGACCTGGGCAAGCAGGGTTGCGGTGGTGGTGCCGTCACCAGCAACGTCGTTGGTCTTGACGGCGACCTCTTTGACCAGCTGAGCACCCATGTTCTCTACTGCGTCCTCAAGCTCGACCTCTTTTGCGACGGTCACGCCGTCATTGGTGATGAGCGGTGCGCCGTAGCTGCGCTCGAGCGCGACATAACGGCCCTTAGGGCCAAGCGTTACCTTGACGGCCTCGGCCAGTTTGGTGACACCGGCAGCCAAGGTTCCGCGAGCCGCCTCGTTGAATTTGATATCTTTAGCCATTGTGTGTGACTCCTTTCGATTGGTTTACTTGGAAAAGACCGCGTAGATGTCGTCCGCACGCAGAATCAGATAATCCTCGCCGTCAGCGGTAACCTCGGTGCCGCCGTACTTGCTATAGATAACGCTGTCGCCCGGCTCTACGGCAGGCTTCACCAGGTTGCCGTTGTTGTCGAGCTTACCCTCGCCTACGGCGATGACGGTGCCACGCTGTGGCTTCTCCTGCGCATTGCTCGCAAGCAGCAAGCCTGACGCGGTTGTGGTCTCCGCCTCGTCCTGCTTGATGATGACCCTGTCTCCCAATGGTTTGAGACTCATGGAACATACCTCCTTTTTTTCGTCTGATCAGTGTCTGTTCTTGTCTCTCGATACATTTAGCACTCTAAGGCGCAGAGTGCTAACGGTTCATGATGATACTATGCCTCGCCGGTTTTTCAAGCGAGATGTTCATAAAACGACGTATTGTCACAGAACTGTAATCCAACAACGGGGCACTTAGGGGAACCACTGATTAACTCATTGCATGCCATCTGGCAGTCTATTTCTCGCCTGTCTACGTTGGCAAACGGCACCATTAGCACAACTAGTGGTACCATTTGCCGCCTTGACAGCCAAGAAATAGCCAAGCCATCAGGCATACAAGCAGTTAATCAGTGGTTCCCTAGATTTTTAGAGCCCCACAAACCAAGACAAGCCTGGGGAGAAAACCGTGGCCTTCTCCCCTTGCCGCTCCGCCTGGCGCCGCTGAGGCCGCTCCGCCTAGCACTCTGCCCTCAGCGCTCGTACCGGCGGCGCTTGCGCCGCAGCTGCTTGAGCAGCAACCAAACCAACAGGCCGGTGCCGCCGGTGCAAAGCAGCGCAAGCACCCACAGCAACAGATTGCCACTGTTGTCTCCCGTATTTACCAGACCGCCGCCGCCTGGGCCACCGCCTGGACCGCCGCCTGGACCGCCGCCTGGGCCCAGGCCGCCAGCTCCACCGCCGCCGATGTTGCCCGACTCCTTGATGATGAGCTCGATCTGCTCTGAGGCACCATGGTCGAACTCGGCGATGAAGTAATGTATCCCCACTGGGAAGGTCTGCGCATAGGCCTCGGTCAGGGTGACCTTGGTCGATCCGGAGCCAACCCGATAGTTGCGCGGATCAACCTCAAGACCGTCTCCCAGATAGGTCAGGCGCACAAACTCGTTG
>JAITTM010000035.1 GCA_031286975.1 Coriobacteriales bacterium | reverse complement strand
CATACTGCGTGATGATGACGCCACCCTTGGTATCGAACTTGACGGGCACATGGTCATCCAAGGGGTCGCGGCAGATGATGACGGCACTGGCATGCACGCCCTCGCCCCGGATGCCACCCTCAAGCGCCAGCGCGGCATCGACGATCTTCTTGGTGTCAGGGTTGTCGCGGTAGGCGTCGATAAGGTCGGGATTGCGCTCCTCGTTGTTGCGCTTCTTGTCCTCATGGATGCCCAGCGTGCCCTTAAGCGAGGTGCCTGGTCTGCCCGAGACAAGCTTGGAGATGTTTTGCCCGATGTAGACAGGGTAGTCAAAGACGCGCGCGGCATCGTTGATGGCCTGCTTGGCCTTCATCGCGCCGTAGGTGATCACGTGGGCGACCTTCTCGGCACCATAGAGCTCGCGCAGGTGCTGGATGACTATGAAGCGTCCCTCATCATCGAAGTCGATATCGATATCGGGCATCTCGCTGCGCTCAGGCGAGAGAAAACGCTCGAACAGCAGGCCATTCTCCAAAGGATCAAGCGTAGTGATGTCCAGCGCGTAGCTGATGATGGAGCCAGCAGCCGAGCCGCGGCCGGGGCCAACGCCCACGCCGTTGTTCTTGGCCCAGCGCACGAACTCCTGCACCACCAAAAAGTACGCCGGAAAGCCCTTCTCGCAGATGATGCCTAACTCGTACTCGAAGCGCTCCATGACCTTGGGCGGGACAGGTTCGCCGTAGCGCTCCTTGATGCCCGCGAGCGCCTCTTTGCGCAGCATGCTCTCGTTGGTCTCGCCCTCTGGCAGCGGGATGCTCGGCAAGATGAGCTCGTTGGATAAGGTCACGTTGCACTTATCGGCGATCTCAACCGTGTTGTCGCAGGCATCCTGGAACTGCGGGAGCGCCTCGCGCATCTGCTGCTCGTTCTTCATGAAGAACTGGTCGTTGGAGAAACGCATGCGGTCAGGGTCGTCGTATTTGGCGTTGGTGCCGATGCAGAGCATGATGTCCTGGGTGCGGGCGTCCTCCTGGCGCAGATAGTGCATGTCATTTGCGGCGACCGTCTTGAGGCCGAGCTCCTTAGCCAGCGCGTCCAACTGCACGTTGAGCTCGTGTTGCGTCATGCCGTCATCGGTCTTGATGCCCTGATCCTGCAGCTCGATGTAGAAATCCCCCGGCGCGAACAAGGCAGCGAACCTGCGCGCCCACTCCTTGGCATCCTCGTGTTGGCGAGAGGCAAGGGCACGCGGGATGATGCCCGCGATGCAGGCGCTGGTGGCGATAAGACCGTCGGCGTGCTCCTGTAGGGACTCGAAGGTCACCCGTGGCTTGTAATAAAAGCCGTCGACCGCCGCCTTTGAGACGACCTTTACCAGGTTGCGGTATCCCGTGGCGTTTTTAGCGAGCAGGATCATGTGATAGAGCTCCGGCTTACGGTCGCGCCGCAGCTCCGAATCGGGCGTGAAGTATATCTCGCAGCCGATGATGGGCTTAATGCCCTCTTTATTGCAAGCCTCCACAAAGGCGGGGACACCGTACATATAGCCATGATCGGTGATGGCGATGGCGCTCATGCCAAATTCCTTGGCTTGGCGCGCCATATCCTTGACCTTGGTGGCCCCATCCAAAAGCGAGTATTCCGTGTGGTTGTGCAGGTGAACAAATGCCATGGTACGCTGTTACTCCGCTATTCATTGTCGATGACGTTACGATATCCGCCCGCCCCGAAGTTCAATGCCTTCGAGACACGGGCGATGGTTGTTGCAGACGAGCCGGTCTTCTCCTGAATGGCGTTGTATGAGATACCATCATCCAGCATGAAGGCCACGTTGAGCCGTTGCGCCATCTCATTCACTTCGCGGATGGTGCACATATCCTCCATGAGAGCCCTGATGTCATCAGCATCGTCAAGTTGGGAGAAAGCCCGATAGAGACGTTGCAGCTCCTCTGTGGTCGCGCGTTTTGCAACAGCCATGGTGCCCCTCTCTTCTCAGCTTATGTCGACCAGCAGACCGTAGGTGACGGCATCGACCAGGGCATCCCACGATGCCTCGATGACGTTCTCGCTCACGCCCACCGTGCCCCAGGCCGCCTCGCCGTTGCCCGTCTCGATGAGCACGCGGGTGATGGCATCGGTGCCCACGCTCTCATCCAACACACGTACTTTGTAGTCCGTGAGCTCAAGCAGGTCGATCTGCGGATAAAAGCGCTTGATAGCCAGGCGTAGCGCCACGTCCAGCGCGTTGACAGGGCCATTGCCCTCGCCCGTCGCCACAAAACGCTCGCCGTTGACGTGCAGCTTGATGGTCGCCTCGGTCATGACGCGGCCGTCCTCGCGCTTCTCGGCGATAACGCGAAACGATTCGAGCTTGAAGTAGCTTGCGGGCTGACCCAACTCCGTGCGCAACAGCAGCGCAAGCGAGGCATCAGCCACCTCATAGGAGTAGCCCGCCGCCTCGCGCTCCTTGATGTCTGCCAAGAGCTTTGCCGTAATGGCATCGTCGGCAGGCAGGTCGATACCCAACTGGGCGGCTTTGCTGACAAGTGACGCCCTGCCCGCGAGCTCACTCACCACGACATGCGCGAAGTTGCCCACCGCGGTCGGGTCGATGTGGTTGTAGGCACCCGCAAAGCGTGCAAGCGCGCTGGCGTGCAGGCCGCCCTTGTGGGCAAAGGCGCTCTGCCCCACAAATGGCTGATGCGCGTCGGGCGTCACATTAAAGGTCTCGGCCACAAAAAGCGCCGTAGGAGTCAGCAGTTGCAGACGCTCCGCGCCCAGCACCTCATGACCCATCTTAAGCTCAAGGTTAGCAATCAGAGCGAGAAGGTCGGCGTTGCCCACGCGCTCACCATAGCCATTGACGGTGCCCTGCACCTGCGTTGCTCCGGCACGCACCGCCTCAAGCGAGTTGGCGACCGCACAACCGCCGTCGTTATGGCAGTGGATGCCCACGGTTACCTGCGCGGAACTCCAATCAGCAAGTGCCTCGACCGTCGAGCGGGTGATGGCGTAGACCTCGTGGGGCAAAGCGCCGCCGTTGGTCTCGCAGAGCACGAGCGCGCTGGCTCCAGCATTCACGGCCGTATGCAGCACCTCCAATGCATAGGCGCTGTTGCTCTTGTAGCCATCAAAGTAGTGCTCGGCATCGAGAAAGACCTCCTTGCCCGAGGCAACGAGGTAGGCTACCCCCTCATAGACCATGCGGAGGTTCTCCTCCAACGTGGTCTCGAGCGCCAGCTCAACCTGCTTGTCCCAGGCCTTGCCCACCACGGTGACCGTTGGTGCGCTGCAGTCAGCGAGTGCCACCAGACCCTCGTCCTCGACAGCCGTGATGCCCTTGCGAAGCGTCATGCCAAAGGCAGCGACCTTTGCCTGCTTGAGTGTCAGATCGCCTGCGGCCTCAAAAAACGCGATGTCTTTGGGGTTCGAGGCCGGAAACCCTCCCTCGATATAGGTGACGCCCAGCATATCGAGTCGGGCGACGATGCGCAATTTGTCCTCAACAGAGAGACTCACGCCCTCCCGCTGCTCGCCATCGCGCAAAGTTGTGTCATAGAGCGTTATCAAGTTGTCTCCTTAGCCTGTATCAGAGTGTATAGAGCCACCTTTTGTATGCAGGCACCTTGCCCGCAACCACATCAAAGAAGCGCTCCTGCAAGGCCTTTGTCACTGGCCCCGGCCTGCCGATCTCACGCCCATCGATCGAGCGGATGGGGGTCAACTCGGCTGCTGTGCCGGTGAAGAACACCTCGTCGGCAACATAGAGCTCGGTGCGCACCAGGGATCTCTCCTCAACCTGATAACCCAGGTCGCGCGCCAGCTCGATCACCGAGTTGCGGGTCAGACCCTCAAGGATGCCATCGCTTAAGGCAGGGGTCGCCAGTTTACCCTCGCGCACGATGAAGATGTTCTCGCCCGAACCCTCGGCGACGGCGCCTGCCTCGTTGAGCAGCACCGCCTCACCATAGCCGTGATCAAGTGCCTCCATATGCGCAAGCCCCGAATTGAGGTAGCCTGCGGAGGACTTCACGCCGCCCGGCGTGGAATTGGCACTGCGTTGACGCCACGAGCTGATGCCCACCGCGATGCCGTTCTCAAGCGCCTCGTTGCCCAGATAGGCATCCCAAGGCCACACGGCGATGGCCACATCGATGGGAGCGGGGCGCGGGTTGACACCCATCGCCCCATACCCGCGATAGGCAATGGGACGGATATAGCACGACGTAAGCCCGTTTGCCTTGATGAGCTCCGCCGTTGCCTGGACCAACTCATCGACGCTGTAGGGCAGATCCATCCCGATGAGACGGGCGGAACGCTCAAGGCGACGGTAGTGATCCTCATGCCTGAATATCGCGGAGCCAGCCTCGGTCTTGTAGCAGCGCATGCCCTCAAATACTGCAGTGCCGTAGTGGAGCGCGTGGCTCAGGATATGGGTCGTTGCCTCGGCCCAAGGTATGAGTTTGCCGTTCTTCCAGATGAATTCTGCTTCAGCGATCTGTGCCATCGTCCACTCCTTACACGTTTGGCACCCAAATCTGAAGAGGGTGCCACATGAACCTGTCTTGTTGCGCGAATGCGCTTGCTTTTATAGAGGCAATTGTACGCTATAACACACCGGAGTTGAGGCAGGTATTGTTCAATGGGCTTCTGCTGTCGATGGAGACTCGTCCGCATCCGCCACAGAAGGCTCCTCCTGCTCACGTCCTACCGCTTCGGGCTTACCCGAGCCCGTAGCGGGCTTATCCGCATCCCCTGCGGGAGCCTCTGCCCGCTCGCTCGAGGTTGATCCGGGATTCTTCGCATCAAGCGCTTCTACCAGCGGCTCTTCTTGCAACGGCGCCCCCTGCTGCGGCAGTTTTCTGCGCCGTGCATACAAGATGAGAGCAACCCCGATGAGCACCATAGGTATGCTCAGCACCATGCCCATGGTCAGCCAGCCACCGGCGAGGTAGCCTATCTGCGTGTCGGGTTGCCGCACAAACTCGATGGCGACCCTGAATACTCCATACAGCACGAAGAAGAGCCCCAGATAGGTACCGCGCCACAAAGGAGGCTTCTTGCGCGAGAGCAGATACAGCACGATGAAAAGCACCAGACCCTCGAGAAGCGCCTCATAGAGTTGGGTGGGATGGCGCGGCAGGAGGCCACCGCCCGTATCGTCAAAGACCACGCCCCAAGGCAGGTCGGTAACCGCGCCCCAAAGCTCACCGTTGATGAAGTTCGCGATGCGCACCAGACAGATGCCGACCGGCGCAACGATCACGATAAGGTCAGCCAGGGTAAGTAGCGGTATCCGGGTGATGCGAGTAGCAAGCAACACGGCGATCAGCATGCCGATCACCCCGCCATGAAACGACATACCCCCGTTTGAGAACATGAAGATGTCAAGAAGGTTGTTCGCGTAGCGGTCCCAGTTATAGATGAAGACGTACCCCAGCCGCCCCCCGAGGATGATACCGACGGCAGAGACAATGGCAAGGGTCAGCAGATTATCGAGCGAGATATTGATCTTCCAGCGCCGGACGATTCTGGGGACGAGATACATGCCCGCTGCGATGCCAGCGATGTAGCCAAGCCCATACCAACGCACAACAAAGGGGCCGATGCTGAACGCTACGGGGTCAAGAGCATGATAGAGTGCGTCAAGCATCAGCTCTCACCGCTTTGAAAATAGCCCGCGTCTATCTCACCGATTGCCTCGTCGACCGTCTCAACATCATCGAGCTGCCGCTTGAAGTACTCGAGGTGCGCCCGATTCTCCGTGCTGCCCGCGGGCAAGGGATGCAGTATGTGCAGGGGCATATGATACGCCTCGTTATCGAGGTAGGAGGCATAGCAAACGATGGAGGGGCGGGCGGATTCCAGCAGCTGCTTATGCGTCAGACAGCTACTGGGGCGCTCCGTCTTATCGCTTGAAGCGGCGGCGAGATATGCTTGTGCCCGCTTTTGTATATCCTCCGGCAGCTCCGTGGTGATGCTCAGGTGCATCTCACAGGTGGGGCAACAGAATTGCATGAGCGCCATGTTGGGAGCCAGCATAATCATCGACTCATAATCATCGTAATCAAAGGTTCTCAAGCCACAGCCTGGACACACCAATTCCAATCGCACTCCAGCCCCTTCCTCCACTGTTCGGGTAACAACCTGCTCTGAAAAGCCCCTAGGGCAAGTTCAGGGCTTCTTGCACAATACACAACCTCTTGTGGAAAACCCACGTGCTGCATACAACTAATTGTGCACTGTCTCATTGTAGCGATAGTCCGCTCAGATAGCTTTGGAGATTATAAGAATTTTACGTGGAGTCGCTGCCATCGGCTAACGGCTGTAAGCGCGGACCGTTTTGCAAGAAGAACTCACAGAAGGTACAGGGCTCCTTGATGGCCGCATTGCGGTCGACCGTCTGATCAAGAAGAACCGCGATGTCGGTTGCGATTTTGTGTTGGGGCTTCCAGCACACGGTGTAAAAGCAGTCCGTCACACACCTGCCGTCATCGCTTGCAATCGCGTGCGGACAACGCGACGACATCTCGTCGTCGCATCCGCGCTGCTCCCAGCACGCACTCATGAAACCAGGAGCCCTGAGGGAGTAGTAAGAAGGCGCCGACCATTCGCGCTCTGTTGAGCCAGGCACGCAAGAATCGAGCGAGGCGCATACGAATACCGCGAAATCTGGGTTTTAATCGGTGCCTTCTTAGATGCGGGCATCAGGCGACCTAAAGAGCGGGAACGACTTTTGATATCTCCGGAATGCGCTCCTTTAAGACGCGCTCAACGCTGTTGGCCAAGGTCAACTGGCTCATGGGACAACCCTTGCAGGCACCTTGCAACTCGACGGACACAACACCGTCCTCGGAGACATCGACCAGTTGCACATCGCCACCGTCAGCCTGCAAGGCAGGTCGAATCAACTCAAGAACGTCTTTAACCGTTTGCCTATCTATCATGGAAACTCCCTACTTCAGCCTGGCGCCACCGGCGCACATGGTTTATGGACTGCACACAGTATAGCGTACCCGCAAACCTCGTGTGGTTACAATTACATTGCAACACCTCAGAAACACAGGCCGCTGTGCCACAATAGAGACACAAGGGCTTCAGGCAGGCCACAGGCTCATCTGCTACACTGAGCCTGATGTCAGGTACCAAAACCAATTGGGAGAACTGCATGGCGCTACCCATCGTACACCCTATCCGCAGACAGAAGGCCGAGGCCTTTGTGGTGCCCGAGGTCGCCGTGCCCCTGAATGACCCCCGCTACAAGCCTGCCTATCTTGGTGCGCAACTCGTCGACTGCAACCTCGTGCTTGAGGGGGGCGCCATGCGCGGGCAGTTCACCGCGGGTGTGCTCGATTATTTTATGGATAAGGCCTTGCTGCCTAAGGTTGCCATCGGCGTGAGCGCGGGAGCCCTGAACGGCTTCAACTATATTGCGGGAGCGCGGGGACGCACCTGCTATCTCAACACGAAGTACTGCACCGACTGGCGCTATCTGAGCATGCGCTCCTTTGCTGCCACAGGCAACGCCTTCAACGTCACGTTCACCTTTGACACCATCCCCAACAAGCTTGATCCCTTTGATTTTGACGCCTATGCGGCATCGCCGCTGCAACTCATCACCGTGAGCAGCGACCTCGAACTCGGCGAGGCTGATTATCACCACCTGCGCGACGCACGTGCCGAGATGGACTATCTGCGCGCCTCATCAGCTATGCCACTCGTCTCAAAGATCACTGAGATCGACGGCAAAAAGCTGCTCGACGGGGGTATCTGTGACAGCATCCCCATCGAGCATTCGCTGCAAACGGGTGCCACGAAACACATCGTGGTGCTCACGCGGGAGGCCGCCTATACCAAGAGTCCCAACAAGGTGATGCCCCTCGCGCGCAGAGTGTATGCCGAGTACCCCTACTTCATTGAGCGCATGGAGCAGCGGCACTTCGAGTATAACCGCTGTTATCGCCGCCTGGCACGTTTGCATGATGCCGGTGATATCCTCATCATCCGTCCGCCAGCGCCCGTAACTGTTGCCAGCATGGAGCGTGACCCCGAGAAACTCTATGACCTCTACCTTGTTGGCTACAAGGAGGCCCAAAAAGCCTGGCCTGCTGTGTTAGAATACCTTGAGCGGTAACCCTGCGCGGAGTCGCGGGATCCACATGACGGATGATGGGGCCACACCAGCTGTGGCGGCCACAGGCAAAGCGTAAGGAGCGTCCAATGAAGAAGCATGAGAACAGCTCACCCACAGTATTCTCTCTGTCTTGCCAAGGAGTCCTCTCATGCTTATCACCGTCTCAAATATCAGCTACACCTACCAGGATGCGCCTGCCCCAGCCTTAGTGCCCATAACTGCCAGCTTTGCCCCTGGTTGGACGGGTGTCGTTGGTAGTAATGGCAGCGGCAAATCTACGCTCCTGCGTATCCTCTGCGCTGAACTCCCCTACTATTCTGGCACGATGACGCCGCCCGGTGTTTCGGGCGTGTATTGCGCGCAGGAGACCGAGCAGCCTCCCCCGCTTATGGAGGATTTCGCCCTCGACTATCAGGCACACGCCGTCAAACTGCGCCGCTCCCTGGGCGTCGAGGACGACTGGGCCTGGCGCTACAACAGCCTCTCGCACGGCGAACGCAAACGCCTCCAGATTGCCGCCGCCCTCTGGCGAGATCCCGCCATCCTCGCGCTCGACGAGCCCACCAACCATGTCGATGCGCCCACCCGCGACATCATTCTCGCAACGCTGCGCTCCTACTCCGGCGTGGGTCTTCTGGTGTCCCACGACCGCGACCTGCTCGACCAGCTCTGCACGCAGTGCCTCTTTATACGCGCAACACGGGCGACCCTGCGCAGCGGCAGCTATACGCAGGGACACGAGCAGGAGACGCTTGAGCGTCTGACCGCCCAACGCGAACGCAAGGCGGCAAAATCCGAGCTGTCGAATCTGCATGCGGAGAAAACCAGGCGCGCTGGTGAGGCCGCGCGAGCCGACGCGCGCAGGAGCGCCCGGCATCTTGCAAAGGGCGACAGCGACGGGCGTGCCCGCCTGGGGCTTGCCATCGTATCCGGCCAGGATGGCAAGGCGGGGCGCCTCTCCGCTCAACTGGATGGTCGCATGGCGGCTGTCCAGGAGCGTCTGGCGAGCGCGCAGGTCGAGAAACAACACGAGGGTTCTGTCTGGTTGGAGACAAGGCCCTCACGACGCAAGGTTCTGGTTGAGCTGCCCGCGGCCTCGCTGCGCCTGGGAGACGAACGCACGCTCAGCTACCCCCACCTGAGCGTTGGCCCGACCGACCACATAGGGCTGACCGGCCCCAATGGTGCAGGCAAATCGACGCTGCTACGCTCTCTCTTGCAACGCATACCTGAGGATATCCCCTATCTTTTTATTCCGCAGGAGGTCGATGCCGCAGAAAGCCGCGGTATTCTCCAAAGTCTGAAAGGTTTTAGCAAGGAGGTATTGGGGGGCATCCTCAACATCGTGGCGCGACTTGGGTCAGATCCGGCGCGCTTGCTGAGCGGTGAATCCCTTAGCCCCGGCG
>JAITTM010000216.1 GCA_031286975.1 Coriobacteriales bacterium | reverse complement strand
AATACTGATGTACCCGGCAAACCAAACGAGGCATCACTGCTTATTCTCAATGAAGACTTAGAGCTTTTGGAGACCATTGAGTTTGGTGAGTATTCCTACCTTCCCCAGATAACCGGCTTCATTGGAGACAGGTTGTATTTTTCTGCTTCATTTGGTGATGATGGAATAGGCAACAGCACAACAAACCAACTCAGATATTTTTCTATCAGCGATAGTGAGTTGCATACAATCTGGGAATCAGAGTGGCTCCTTGGTTATGCAACTATTTATAGAGAGACACTTTTTGTTGCCAGAGGTTATGAAAATATCATTTACGAAATTGATGCAACCACTGGTACTTTAAAGGCAGAGCACGCGTTGTCTTATGAACCAGATTATTTCTATGTGAGCAACGATATCTTATATGTTGCCGGTTATGATTACAATGTTAATGGTCGGCAACAGACGGCCATGGTCTTGGCTGCATACGCTCTACATGATAGCGAGTTAACGTTACTCAACAAGATTTATCTCACTGATGGGGAACCTGGCCGTCCTGGACGCTATTACCTGACAGGATTGTTCGCCAATAACTGACCGCTATGAAACCGCACGTGAGGTATTCAACAACTGCAAAAGAGAAGGTGTCCCTCTCGCTAACGTTGCCATCGCCACCGGCAGCTCTCCTGTAGACTCAATACCAGGTGCAGCACTCAAGTCTCCCATCTTGCTTGCTGACCCCGGCAAAACCAGCGCAGCTGCGGGAACGGTTTCTCACTTCAGGACTGCCATTTCGAGAGTTCTCGTGTTAGGTGGCACGGGCACTGTCTCTAACGCGACCGCCACAACGGTTGCCAATGCTTGGCCGTGATGGTAACTGACCCTGTTGAGAGGGGTTGGGTAACACAAGAGCCCGACCCCTCTCACTCAATTCAGAGAAACAATTGCCAGTAGGCATCCTCCACAATACCGTCTTGTTCTGTTGATTTAATGGCGACCTTGCCCTTATTAGGTAAGCCAAGGAGCCGTTTCTTGTGTCTCACTTTATTGCATTACACATTGCCTGCATATACGTAGTTGAGATGCTGCTGCGCTACCGCAACCAGGTCGTAGATGGTTTGGCGCGGGGCGGGGGCGGGGCGGCAAACGCGGCAAGGATGCTCATGGTCTCTCCGTTCGACGGCAGGATGCTCCCTCTATACTAACCCCTTGGGGGCACCAAACGCCAGCTGGTGACAGATGTCACGCCAAAACCAAACATTGCGCACTTACCAAGTGGCGGCGGGAGGGGTATCGTTGGGAGTGTAAGAGAAGATCCCTCGTTGCGCTACGCGCTCTGTCGGGATGACACGAGGGTGGAAGGGACACGCAATATGGACGCTTTTGTAACGGTTCAAAACCTCAAGAAGAAGTTTGGCGAGCTGGTGGCTGTCGATAACCTCAACTTTGAGGTCTTTGCTGGGGAGATATTCGGTTTTTTGGGGCCCAATGGCGCGGGCAAATCGACGACGCTCAATATCCTCACAGGCCTGCTCGCCTGCGACCAAGGCGAGATTACCGTGGCTGGGCTCGACCTGGCGCATGACGCCCGCAGAATCAAAGCGCTTATCGGCATCGTTCCACAGGATGTGGCCGTTTTTGAGAGCCTGACTGCGCGGGAGAATGTTGCCTATTACGCGGGGCTCTATGGGCTTGCGGGTGCCCGACTCAAGGCGGCCGTTGCTGAGGCGCTCGCCTTTGTGGGGCTGGCCGAGCACGCCAAACAGCGCGCCGGCAAGATGAGCGGCGGCATGAAGCGGCGGCTCAACATCGCCTGCGGCATCGCGCACAACCCCAAGCTCATCGTGCTCGACGAGCCCACCGTGGGCGTGGACGCCCAGAGCCGCGAGCACATCATGGGCAGCATCCGCACGCTGCGCGACCGCGGCGCCACCATCATCTACACCTCGCATTACATGCCCGAGGTGCAGGAGATATGCGATCGCATCGCCATCATCGACCACGGCAAGCTGGTGGGCAGCGGCACCGAGGAGGAGCTGCTCGAGGTGGTGACCGACATCAAGACCGTCACAGAGCAGCTGCGAGCGCCAAACGCCACACAGCTTGAGCAGGCGCTCGCCAAGCTCTCCGTGCTGCCCGATGTGCGCCATGTCGCGCTTGACGAGGACGCCAGTCTTCTGCGCATCGACGTTGCTCTGGGGCTGGACGACATCACGCCTTTGCTTGCCGTGCTGCTCGAGCAGGGCATCCGCACCGAGGCAATCAACAGCGAGGCACCCGACCTCGAAACCACCTTTTTGGCTCTTACCGGCCGCGAGCTCAGATAGGCGGGTGACACGATGTTCTCGCTTTTCAAAGAGCAGCAATTGGAGCTCCTGCGCAGCAAGGGCAGTCTCTTCTTTGTTGTGCTGTTTCCCACGGTGCTCGTCTTTTTGTTGGGCACGATGCTGGCACCCACCGATAACCCAGACGAGGCCATCGAGCCGCTTAGAATCGCCTGGTTTGTCGACGGAACCGATGCCCAGATCACTGCAACGGCAGAGGCCATCGTTGCGCAGTTTGACGCTGTGGAGCAGATCGAGCTTGTTGCCGGCAGCAGCCGCCCCACCGCCACAGACGAGCTGGCAAGCGGCGCGCTGAGCGCCGTTGTGGTGTTCACGCAGCCCTTTGGCATCGAGCTTCATGAGGGCCGCGACAGCATCCAGAACCGCGCCGCGCGCGCCGTCTTTGAGGGTGTCGCCCGCCTGTATGGGACGCTCGCTGTTCTCCCAAGCGCAGCACCAGAGCCCGAGACGGGCATGAGCCCCCCGCAAGATGCCGCTGCTGCCTCCGCCTCCACCTCTGCCACATCCACAGACGGGCTTCTCCCCCGTGTTGAAGAGGCGACCTTTGGTGTCAGCCGGAGCATGATCGACTACTACGCCATCACCATGATCGTCATGATGTTCTTCATGGGCTCGGCGAGCACGGGGGCGTCCGTCCTGTATTATGGCCGCAAGGATGGCACACTGCGCAGAACGCTGGCGAGCCCCCTTAGCCGTCTGTCGGTCTACCTGCAATACGCGCTCAGCTCCGTGCCCTACAACCTGCTGCAGGTAACTGTTGTGATGGTGGCTTCGACCCTGTTTTTGGGGGCGCACTATGCCAGCACCTGGGAGGGCAACGTGCTTCTCTTTGTGATGCTGTTCTGCGTTGGTCTTGCCGCCTCGACCCTCTCGCTGCTGCTGGGCCTCTTTGTGCGCGTCAACCCCATGGCGATAATCATGCTCATCATGTGGCCGATGATGTTTGTCTCGGGAACCTTTGCCAAACCGCTCTTCATACCCGGCTTCAGTGAGTTCTTGCCGCCCGCCATCGTTCAGCAGGCGGCCTTTGACCTCACACTATTTGGCAACCCTGAGCGTTGCGTTGCCGTGCTGCTGGTGAGCCTGCTGCTTACCGCCGTGGCAACCGTTGTTGGCGCCGCGCTCTTCAATAAGAAAGAGGTGGCAGCATGAGAACGATCTGGCTGATATTCGCGAACTCGCTGCAACGTATGCGTCTGGTGCTAGGGGCATCGTTGGCAGCGGGCATCCTCATCTGTGTGATGACCGCGCTTCTCTCATCCCTCGCTTCCCTTGCCCCCAGCTTCAATGATGCCGTCAAGGTGGGCTATGTGGATAACGACGGCAGCGCGCTCGCGGCGGATTTTGAGCGCTATGCCACCGAGCGCCTGAACCTGGAGCTGGTGGAGGGCGATGCGGCCTACCTCAACAACGAGCTGGTTGAGAAGCGCATCTCCGCCATTGTCGAGGTGCCCGCGGGCTTGCAAACAGCGGTTTTGGAGAGAAGCGCGGGCGCTTTGCGAGCCACTTACATGGACGACTACCTCAACAAGGTGTTTTTGCAGAACTACCTCGAGCTCTATATGGGCTCGGTCACAACGCTTGCGGCGGCGGCGCAAGGTGACGCCCAGACGCTGGCTGCCCTGCTTGAAGAGGCGCGTATCGAATCCGCGCCGGTCACAACCGCCAGCCTTGATGAGCAACGCGTGCAAAAAGACAGGAGTTGGACGGCGTTTTTAACGGGCAGCGGCTTTTTTGCCTATATCGCATCGCTTCTGGTTATCACCGTCGCCTCCCTCATCTATGAGGATCGCACGAACCACACCTTCAGACGCGTGCAAGCAACCGGTGTGAGCGGCCTGTCGTACGTGGTGGGAGTCTGCGCGGCGGCGTTTGTGGCCATCAGCGCGATGGTGGTGACCTTTTTGGTCTATTGCGCGCTCAGCGGTATGGGGGCACTGATCCCACTCGGCATCTTTGGGTTGCTCTGTTGCGCCTTTGTGCTGTTTTGCGTTGGCTTTGCCTTGGCCTGTGGTCTGTTTTTCGAGTCGCGCCAGACGATTCTGTGGGTGGTCATGGCCGCAGCGACCATTTGCAGCATGCTGGGCGGTGCCT
>JAITTM010000198.1 GCA_031286975.1 Coriobacteriales bacterium | reverse complement strand
CGCTCGACCTTTGCCGCCGCGACATCAATGGCGGCATACATATCCTCTTCAGCCTCTTCTGAGCGGATGATGTGCCCTTTGGTAAACAGGGTGACCTCGGCCACCGCCGGATGCGGGTTGGCAGGGTTGCGCTCAACATGAAGCACCACCTCCGCGCGCATGGGGGTGATATTGAAAACCTTGACGGAACTCCCGATCTTCTCTTCAACATAGGATCGCAGGGGATCGCTGATACTCATCTTGCGTCCTGTTACGGTGACTTCCATAAGAGCTCCTTACACTCGTGGTTAATATGACCTTCTAAGGATACCTTTTTTGTGGGGCCATGTTTAGTCGCATCAGAAATTCCAGCAAAAAGAGCATAAGTCGCGGAGAAGACCGGGCGCCAAGGCAACGGATCTCTACGTGATATGCCCGAGGAAATCCTGGGCTCGAGGGGACAAGGGGTGGTCAAAGACCTCGGTGGGGCTGCCTTGCTCGACTATCACGCCGTCATCCATGAAGATCACGCGGTCGGCGACCTCGCGGGCAAAGCCCATCTCGTGCGTGACCACTATCATGGTCATGCCGCCCAAGGCGAGCTGCCGCATGACATCGAGCACGCCGCGCACCAGCTCGGGGTCAAGCGCGCTGGTTGCCTCGTCAAAGAGCATCACATGCGGAGCCATCGCCAGGGCGCGCGCGATGGCTACGCGTTGCTGCTGGCCACCGCTTAGCTGGGCCGGGAGATAGTCGACGCGGTCACCGAGCCCGACCTTCTCCAGCTGCTCGACCGCTATGCGCTCGGCTTGCTCATTGGAGCGCTTGAGCACCTTGCGCTGGGCGAGCATGACGTTTTTCTTGGCCGTAAGATGCGGAAAGAGGTTGAAGCTCTGAAAGACCATGCCCACCTTCTCGCGGATTTTATTGATGTCGGTCTTGGGGTCGGTTATGCGGCTGTCCTCGAACCAGATATCGCCCGCTGTTGGCTTCTCAAGCAGATTGATGCAGCGTAGCAGCGTCGATTTGCCCGAGCCGGAAGGGCCGAGGATGACCACCACCTCGCCGCGGTCGACCTCAAGATCAACGCCTTTGAGCACCTCGAGGCTCCCAAAATACTTATGCAGGCCCACTATCCTGACCACGGCCTTGTTGTCGAACTCAGCTACCATCCTGCTCCTCACTGACTGT
The DNA here is from genome assembly GCA_031286975.1 of Coriobacteriales bacterium. Lineage (GTDB taxonomy): Bacteria > Actinomycetota > Coriobacteriia > Coriobacteriales > UBA8131 > JAITTM01. The sequence continues at coordinate 1,500 of JAITTM010000198.1, read as the reverse complement.
CGTGTTGCTCGGGCGTGATGCCTTTATCGGGCTTGGCATCAACTGCGGAGAGGGGCGCTATGGTCTTGAACAGACCCACGCGTTTGCTCGAAAGGCCCGTGTCGCCACTCCCCTTCTTCTTGCCCTCCGGCGGTGCCTCGCGTCCATCCGATGCGGCAAGTTTGCGCTCGAACACCGAGATGATGCGCGTGAGCGGCAGGGTCACGATGAGGTAGTAGCAGGCGCTCACCACATAGGGGGTCATGTTGCCCGTGGTGTTGACCAGCGTCTTAGCAAACATCATCTGCTCCATGACGCCAACCGCCGCCAGAAGCGAGGTGTCCTTGTAGAGCAGGATGAACTCAGAGGTCATGGTAGGTATGACGCGCCGCACCGTCTGCGGGATGATGACGAAGAACATCGACTGCACGGCATTCATGCCCAGTGACGAGGCCGCCTCGAACTGCCCTTTCTGGATGGACTGAATACCCGCGCGGAATATCTCAGCCAGATAGGCACTCGAGTTCAAGGCGAGCACCAGAGCACCGAGCAGGTAGAGGTCGAGCTTTACGCCCAGGTGCGGCAAACCGAAGACCGCGATGTATATCTGCAAGAACAGCGGCGTGCCACGGATGACATTGACGTAGATGCTTGAGAGAAACCTGAGGATCCGCACATTCGACATCCGCAAAAACGAGATGCCCAGGCCGATGGGGATGGCCAGTGGAAAGCCTATGAGCACAAGCCCAAGGGAGCGTATCCAGCCCAAGAACAAGCTGGGAACAGAAGCTACCAACCACAGCGGATTGAGAAAGATGTTGAGTATCTTGACGGAGTTCCACGCCTTGACCCAATCCTGCCCGGCCAGCCAGTTGATGAATTGCTGCGTGCCCGTGATGCCGATAGCCGTGATAGCGGGCGAATCCGCGAGCTCGCTTGTGGCGCCTGAGCCATCGTTGTAGGTGCCGGTCAGCACGTAGTCGCCCGAGACGGGAGGCAGGATAAAGCCGTAGACCTGGATGATGACCTTGTTGTTGGGGCGCAAGCCCGGGCTGAAGTCGAGCGTCAGTGTCTGCACGGTGAGGTTCTCAGTATAGATGATGGAGCTGTCGTGCAGGGGGTGGGCAGGGTCGTCCATGAGTATCTCCTGCACCTTGACATAGGCGTCAGTGGCAAGGTCGCAGCCCTCGGGAAAGTTGAGGACGATCTGCGTGACGGTCTCGTCTGAGCCAACGGTTCCCTCCCAGCTCAGGCGCGTGGGCTCGCCGCCGATGATGTCCTTTCCGCCGTCCTCATTGGATTGGGCGGTTGTCCTGTCGGTGCTCAGGGCAAAGGCACTCTGTGGGGGCACGACGAGCATCGAGCCCAAAACAAGACACAACACCGCCACAAAGACACACGCATTGCGCAGTGCTCGAGTGGCGGTGTTGCGTAACATAAGGCTCGCTACCTCGCTTCAGCTATTTGATGGTCGTCTCAAGATCAGGGAAGTGCTTCTTGAAGAGAGTGTAGTAGGTGCCA
>JAITTM010000170.1 GCA_031286975.1 Coriobacteriales bacterium | reverse complement strand
ATGCCGAGAAGATTAGGGTGACCGGCGCCAAGGCAACCGACAAAGTGTACTATCGCCACACCGGATTTCCGGGTGGGCTCAAAGAAGAGACATTCGCGCAAGCAATCGAGAAGCATCCTGAGCGTGTGATCGAGCATGCGGTCAAGGGCATGCTGCCCAAAAACACGCTCGGTCGAGCCATGGGCAGGAAGCTCAAGGTCTACGCAGGCCCCGATCATCCCCATCAGGCGCAGAACCCGCGCACGATTGAGCTGGAGGCTTAGTGATGGCAGAAAACGATGCAATCTACATCGGTACCGGGCGCAGGAAGAACGCCATCGTGCGCGTTCGCCTCAAGCCCGGCACCGGTAAGGTAACCGTCAATGGGCGCGACGGCAAGGAGTACTTTGGTCGCGAGGCGCTGCTCAACTATGCGCTGACCCCCTTCAAGGTGACTGACACCATCGACCACTTCGACGTTATCGCCATCGGCACTGGCGGCGGTACCTCCGGACAGGCGGGCGCGCTGCGTCACGGCATCGCCCGCGCTCTTCTCACCGCCGGCGACTATCGCGCCGAGCTCAAGAAGGCCGGTTTTCTCACCCGCGATCCTCGCATGGTGGAGCGCAAGAAGTATGGTCTGAAGAAGGCTCGCAAGCGTCCGCAGTTCAGCAAGCGCTAAGCATGCTTGCGGCGGGAGCCTGCAACAACAAGTGAACAAACAAAGCCTGCCCCTTCTGGCGGGCTTTGTTGTTTTGAAGAAGGATGGTCACCATGAAACGTTATTTTGGCACCGACGGGGTACGCGGAGTCGCCAACACGGAGTTAACCTGCACGATGGCCTTTGAGCTTGGGCGCATCGCGGTCGAGCTGCTGGGCCCCCTGTTGGTGATTGGTCGCGACACCCGCAAGAGTGGTGTCATGCTGGAGTCCGCGCTGGTTGCGGGCATCACCTCTGCCGGTGGCGACGTGTTGCTGGCGGACATCGTGCCTACGCCCGCCGTTGCCCTGCTGGTGCGCGAGTTCAAGGCCAGCGGGGGAGTGGTGATAAGCGCCTCACACAACGCCCCCGAGTACAACGGCATCAAGTTCTTCGACGCGGAGGGCTTCAAGCTGACCTCTACTCTGGAAAATACCTTTGAGGAGCGTTTGCAGGCAGCGGTTGCTGGCGAACCAAGGGACGAAGGTACCCCCCTCACCGGAGCTGCCATAGGCAGCGCAAGCCGCATCGAGGACGCAGCCGAGCGTTATATCGCCCATGCGGTTGCCACCGTGCAGGCGCAGGGCCTCGATTTTGCGGGCCTCAAGGTCGCGGTGGACTGCGGTCACGGTGCCGCGCACGCCACGACGCCGGAGGCGTTGCGGCGCTTAGGTGCCGCAGTTACCGTCATCAATACCAGTTTTGACGGTAACGACATCAACGTGGGCTGCGGCTCCACACAGCTCGAACCTCTCCGCAAACTGGTGGCGACAACCGGTGCCGATATGGGCATCGCCCACGACGGTGACGCCGATCGCATGCTCGCGCTCGATGCCAGCGGTGCCGAGATCGACGGCGACTTTATTGAGGCCATCTGTGCCAAGGACCTGCTGGAGCGGGGCCTGCTCAGGCACAACACGGTCGTGTCCACCGTCATGTGCAACCTGGGATTCACCGTTGCCCTGCAGCAGCTGGGCATCGAGGTCATCCAGACGGCGGTGGGCGACAGCAACGTGTTGGCGGCCCTGCGTGCTGGCGGCTTAAACCTGGGCGGCGAGCAGTCGGGCCATACCATCTTCTTGGACCACAACAGCACGGGCGATGGCCTGGTGAGCGCCCTGCAGTTGCTGGCGGCTCTGCGGCGCAGCGGCAAGACACTCGCAGAAGCGGCTCAGGTGATGACCAAATACCCGCAGGTGCTCATCAATATAAATGTTGCGGATAAAACCGGGCTTGCCACGTCGGACACGCTACACAAAGCGATAGATGCTGCCCAGGCACGCCTGCAGGATTCCGGCCGCGTCTTGGTGCGCGCATCCGGCACCGAGCCTTTGGTGCGCGTGATGGTCGAGGCCGCAAACGAGGAGCTGGCGCAGGAGCTGGCCACCCAACTCGCCCAGGTCGTGCAGCAGGAGTTGGGATAGCGCCGCCTTGCAGGACGTTTTTTCTTCACTCTGCACATTTTTAGATGTTACAGGGCACTAGCTGCGGATTCATTGCGCTGACGTGCCCCAAAGCCCCGTACCCCTTTGCGAGGTATGGGGCTCTTTTTGCGCGCAACAGGCAGAATACCTCGTTTGGTGGGTCGCTTGTACACCCGCTGGTGTACTACTGTGGTTGCATTGTTTAACGAGGCAGGATGCAGATACCAAGAGCGCTTCCTGTCGTAGAAAGGAGAAGCATATGGGAAATAAGAAGGAACACGCTCAGAGCAGCATCGACCGGCGCGGTTTCCTCAAAGGATCACTGGCGTTTGGGGCGGGCGCTCTGGGAGTGGGAGCACTGGGAGTCCTACCAGCCACAGCACTGGCCGAAGACGCGGCACCCAAATCTTCTACGTTTCAGTCGGATCTGCCGGTTGACAACCTCCAGGGGAGTATGGGCGAGAACGCCAAGCCCATCCCTCCAATCGACCCACCGGCGACCTGGGATGTCATAGCTGACGTGGTGATTGTCGGCACCGGCAACGCCGGACTTGCCGCAAGCCTGTATCTGGCAGAAAAAGGAAAGAGCGTACTTACGGTAGAGAAGAGCCCCATGTGGGGTGGTATCAGTTCGACTGCAGGTGCCTGGGTCATCAAGGGCGGCACCAAATCGCACATCGCGGCCGGAATGCCTTTTGATGTCGATGCCCTGGTGGATCTGGCCTATTCAAACTGCCCGTATCCTCCTGGAGCCCTTGCCCTCAAAACCACACGGCAGGTCATCACCAAGGGTGCCGAGGCCATGGACTGGTTTGTTGACATGGGCGCGCCAATCAAGATGGTGCATCCCTCAAGTCACGTCGCCATCGGCCCCGACGGTGCCGTGCGCGCGTGCTTTGGCGTCAACTTTGCCTACGAGAAGGCCGTGGAGAACGGCGCTGACATCCGTCTCGAAACCGAGTGCATCGGTCTGGTGAAAGACGGCGAGCGCATCGTGGGCATCAAGGTCAAGAATGTCAACACGGAGGTTGAGAGCTTCTATAAAGGAGAGCAGGGCGTCATCATCGCAAGCGGCGGGTTTGTGGGCAACCCGGACATGCTCGCGCGTTGGTGTCCCTCCGCAGCTCAGCTCTCCAAGACGACCACGGGCTTTCCCGGTGACGACGGTGCCCTTATCCGCATGGGTATAGGCGCTGGTGCCGAGATGAACGGCTGGGATTCGTTCTGCTCCTTTGACGGCGGCCTGCCCGATACCGGCAACTGGTTCCACCGCATCCGCGAGGGAGATGTGCAGCTTGCCCGCCAACCTTGGCTGGGCATCGACATCACCGGCAATCGCTACCCCTACGTCTCGTACTTCGATTCTGGTTGGGCCGCTCTTGAGATTCAGGCCAAGATATTCAACGGCCTGCCCCAGGCCTGCGCCTACGTCTTCTTTGATTCAGACTGGGAGAAGAACACGATTGCATGGAAAGAAGGCGGTTGCCGCAAACCCGAGTCACCAGAGGATACGCCTCGCTCGATGGTAGAAGCCATCGACCCCGAGGACTGGAAAATCGGCGTCCAACGTGCGATGGATCGCAACGAGATCAAGCAGGCAGACAATTTTGCAAGCCTTGCCGAGCAGGTTGGACTCAGCCCCGACATGGTGCAAAAAGCGGTCGATAACTGGAATGATATGTGTGCAAAGGGCGAGGATCCCGAGTTCAACTATCATAAGGAGTGGCTGGTTCCGCTGGCAAAGCCGCCGTATTACTGCATGCGCATTGGCTCGCAGCTGCTCGCCACACACTGTGGCCTGATGATCGATGAGAAGTTCCGCGCACTCGACACCAAGGGTCAGGTCATGCCCGGTCTCTATGTTGCATCTATGGCTGCTGGTGGCTTGAATGGCGTCTGCTCAAACGGAGACGGCCGTGTTACTTCGCTGGGTGAGCTGTTCTTGAGCTTTACAACCGGCTACATTGCCGCCCAGAGCATCCATGGCGACCTTGATTAACCACGACAACCACGAAGGGAGACGTTAATGTCTGATCTCGAAGCTTTTGATACGAACGAAACACCGGAGCCAAATAACGCCCAAAAAGCAGAGCCGGGCAACGGCACCAAAAAGAAGTCCCACAAGAAGCTCTTTATCGTCTTAGGGGTTATCGTGGCGGTTATCGTTGCGGCGGGAGTAGGCGGCCTGGTGTGGCACAACAGCCCCAGCTTTTGCGGAACTCTCTGCCACAGCCCCATGGCAACCTATGTCGAGGGCTATGAGTCGGGGGATTCCAACCTGCTGATCAGCACCCACAAAAAGGCGGGCAATGCCTGTCTTGATTGCCACGAGGCGAGCATTGGCGAGCAGATACACGAGGCACAGGTCTGGCTTGCCGGTGACTTCACCACGCCGCTTGCAGCTTCAGGCATCGGCACCAAGGAGTTCTGCCTGGACTGCCACGACTGGGATAAGGTCATGGAGGCCACCGATGACTACTCCGGCCTGTATGAGCGCGGCATCTCAACCGGTTTTCAAGGTCTGACCAAGGGCCTGAACCCTCATCGCTCGCACATGGAGGATGTGGACTGCGGCGACTGCCACAGCATGCACGGTACCTCGGTCATGCAGTGCAACGAATGCCACTACCTGCCCCTCCCTGAAGGCTGGACCGACGTTTGGGGCGGTGCTGGGTCACCCAAGCTGGGTGAGATACCCGCGATCCCTTAAAACAGGTATGTAGCAGGAACAAAAACGGAAAGGAAGCCCAGCCGAGTGCTGAGCTTCCTCCGTTTTTGTTTGTTTTGTTTGTTTTGTTTGTTTATTCTGATTCAGCGTGGCACCGTATGACAGAGGGGCGGCAGTGCGTTATCATGAAGCCTATAGTGGTGGATATCCTAACGTTCATTGCAAACTTCAGGTTGAGGAAGCTGTGGTTTTTAAAGAACAGACACTGGGAAGGAATCCCCAAAGACTCCTTGCGAGCCTTGGGTTTGGCATTTTGGCGGTGTGGATGCCGCTCTTTTGCAACTGGGTGGCGTCTCCCGAGACACCCGCCTTTTTTGTTGGTATCTATCGGCTCCTTTTCTCAGGCAGCCTGGCTGCGTGTTTTGCTCTCCTGTTTTTTGCGCGTCTAAAACTCATGCCTCTCATCACCAACAGGCTTGTTCTGGCGCTCAGTTGTCTGCTCGCGAGCGGTGCCACCTTATGCGCGGCACTTGCAGGCAGCGGCGTTCTTTCTCCGGCCTGGTGGTATGCCTCAGCTCTTTTTGCGGGCATCTGTGCCGCATTCATGCTGATGGCTTTGCTTGTCACACCACAGCCGATCTTTGACCGCTCGTCGCTGCGAGGTCTGCTGCCCCCCTTTGTTGTCGTTGCTGTGCTTGCGGCCCTTATGACCTTGGTCAGCGCATGCGCGCCGCAGGCAACGCCCTTTATCGAGACTGCGTTGCCCCTGGTTTTCTTCGCCTGTTTTCTAGGGCTCAAGGTGTTGGACAAAGCACAGAAAGCGGGGGGCGAGTGCCCCCCCAAAAACGGCGTAGGGACGTATCGTTGGCACTACTGGAAGAACATCACCATCTCAACCGTGGTAACCGGATTGTGTTTGGGGCTCGCCTTTCAGGAGCAGTTCTCGACCCTGACCACAGCGGTGATGGGGCTTGCCTTTGCCGCGGGAGTTGCCTGTGCAGTTTTGGTGATCGCGCTGGTGCTCAGGTTCATAACGCCCACCATCAACAGTTTTGCCGCGGCGCGTATGCCGCTTCCCTATCTTTGTGGCTATCTGGTGTTGCTGCCCTTTGTGAGCACGGACTATCAGGGAGCCATGATCCTTGGTATCACCGGCATCTGGGCGTTCTCGCTCATTTTCAAGCTTGATATTGCCGGAGAAGTGAGCGCGCAATTTGGGATCGAGCGTCACACCACCTATGGCGAGATGCTCACCTTCAGGCTCATCGGCCTCTTTGCGGGCATCGCCCTGAGCTACGTCTTTCAGCACTTTGCGCTACCCTTGCATCCCTCTGTGGCGCTGGCGGCGGCCTTCACCCTCGCCACGGCGATATCCTTTTTGCTCACTGACGGCAAGAGTCTGCCGGTATGGCAGACGCATGGCAAGAACAACGATTCAGTTCTGGAGAAGAGCGTGCGCTTTGTGGCAACCCAAAGCAATCTCACTTTGCGCGAGATAGACGTGCTGCGTCTGCTGGCAAGGGGACACAGCGCCCAACACATCGCGACCGAACTGGTTATCTCCTTCTACACAGCAAAAACCCATATCAAGCGGTTGTACGGCAAGCTCGACGTGCATTCGCACCAGGAGCTGCTTAACAAGATCGAGGGCATAACCTACCTGAGCCTGCGCGAGAGCCGCAAAGAGCCCGACAGCAGTTCCAATTAGCGCGGGAAAAACCACCCCGTCTAGTGCCCTGTAACAGCTAAAAATGCACAGAGTCACTTGTTCATATTCCGCATTGCTGCGTTGTCCTTCCTCACATTACGTACAGTAGTGCTCGGTCGGACGCCGTGCACTACGAAATATGTCCGGCGCGACTCTGTACATTTTTAGCTGTTACAGGGCACTAGTTTTGAGGAAAAGCCCCCCTTTGCGGTACACTGTATTCCTTACAGATGTGCTGACATTGCGGGGCAGGGCTGCCCCGGTTTTCTCCCGAAACTTGGAGGTTTTATGTGTGGGATCGTAGGCTTTACCGGCACCATTGATGCCAGGGAGTTCTTGCTCAACGGCCTGATGCGACTTGAATATCGCGGATACGACAGCGCGGGCATCGCGCTGACGCACGGCGGCGGCTTGCAGGTGCTGCGCGTCAAAGACAAGGTTGCGCAGCTGCGCAAGGCCGTGGCGGCATCTGATATCGAGGGCAGCTGCGGCATTGGGCACACGCGCTGGGCGACGCATGGAGTGCCAAGCGAGGTCAACGCGCATCCGCATTGTGATTGCAGCGGCACAATCGCCGTGGTGCATAACGGCATCATCGAGAACCACGAGCAGCTGCGTGAGACCCTGCAAGCGCAGGGGCACAGGTTTGTCTCCCAGACCGACACCGAGGTGGTGGCGCATTTGGTCGAGGAGAATTACGCGGCCCTATGTGGGCAGCATCCTAAGCTCCAAGCGCGCCTTGCGGGCGCTTGCGCAACAGGGCAGGCAGAGCAGCAGGCGGCGCTGGCAGCCCCTGCACATGCTGCCGAGACAACCCTGTTTGTCGAGGCCGTGCGCGCCACGGTTGCCCAACTATCCGGCTCGTTTGCGCTCGGCATCCTGCATGCGGATCACCCCGGCACCATCGTGGTGTCGCGCAACGATTCGCCCATGGTGATAGGCAGCTGCGAGCAAGGTGCGGTTGTTGCCTCCGACATACCGGCACTCATCGAGTACACGCGTGAGGTGGTCTATCTGGATGACCGCGACCTGGCGGTGCTGCACGCGGATGGCAGCATCGAGTATTTTGACCCCGCGGGCGTGCTGTTCACGCCAACGACCTACCATGTTGATTGGAGCATCGAGGACGCGGAGCGCGGCGGCTACCCCGACTTCATGCTCAAAGAGATACACGAGCAGCCGCGGGTCATCCGCGACAGCATCGCCCAGCGCTTTGACGCTGCCAGTGGCAAGCTGCTGTTTAACGAGCTGCCCCTGAGCGCCGAGCAACTGGCGGCGGTTGACCGCGTCTATATCGTGGCATGTGGCACCAGCTATCACGCCGGGCTTGTTGGCAAGGAGCTCATCGAGGCGTGGTCGCGCATCCCGGTGCAGGTGGAGGTTGCCTCTGAGTTCCGCTATCGCAACCCCATCGTCACCTCCGACACGCTGGTGCTAGCCATCACGCAGTCGGGCGAGACTGCCGACACACTTGAGGCGGTCAAGCAGGCGCGCACTGCCGGTGCCCACGTGGTGGCGCTTACCAATGTGGTGGGCTCACGCGTGACCCGCGAGGCGCAAACCACGCTCTACATCAAGGCGCGCCCCGAGATCGCGGTGGCTGCCACCAAGTCGTTTCTCGCGCAGGTGGCGCTTCTCACGCTGTTGGGGCTGTATCTGGCACAGGAGCGCGCGCTTCTCTCCGCGGCACAGGTGGGCGAGATATATGCTGAGATGCAGCAGCTTCCCGCGCAGATCGAACAGATACTGGCTCATGCGGCGGTCATCGAGGATGCCGCGGCCCAATGCGCGCAGGCCGATACGGCGCTCTTCATTGGGCGCGGCGTGGGCGCAACCACCTGCTACGAGGGCGCACTCAAGCTCAAGGAGATCAGCTACCTGCACGCCGAGGCCTTTGCCGCTGGCGAGATCAAGCACGGCCCCATCGCACTCATCGACCCCGCAGGCAGCCAGGATCCGCTGCTCCAGACACCCGTGGTTGCCGTGGCGCTGCAAAGCGCCACCTACGACAAGATGCTCGCCAACATCGAGGAGGTCTTAGCTCGCGGCGCCCGCGTGGTCGCGCTGGCAACCGAGGGTGACACGCGCATTGCCAAGCTTACCGACCTCGTGCTCTACATCCCGCCGGTGCGCGAGTGCCTGAGCCCCATCACGGCAAGCGTGCCGCTGCAACTATTTGCCCGCGCCATCGCCATCGCTCGCGGTTGCGACGTCGATCAGCCCCGCAACCTCGCCAAGAGCGTCACCGTAGAGTAGGGTAGGGAGAAGACCGTGATTGACCAGACTGCAGCAGACGACCAGCCATCAGCCCAGCATCCTGCGCCAAGCGCGCAGCAGGTTGACGCAGGATCCGACACCGCGGCTCTAAACCCAGCGGCGGGTTCCGTTTTGCCGGAGGGTGGCGCGCCAGATGACGGAGCGGTGGCCAAGGCAGAGGTTCTGCAAGACCTGCCCGTTGCAGGCACCGGCATCGACATCGTCGAGATTGCGCGCATGGAGCGCGCCATCACGCGTACCCCGCGCATCCTGTGGCGGCTCTTCTCCGCCCAGGAGCAGGCCTACTGCAACAGCAAGGCGCGTCCCGCCACGCATTACGCGCTGTTCTTTGCCGCAAAAGAGGCGGTGCTCAAGGCCTTGGGCACGGGTTTTGTCGGCATGGCGTTTCATGATGTCGAGGTTGCTCACGACCGTTTTGGGCGTCCCGTGCCCGTCTTGCACGGACACGCACAGGAGGTCGCAGCCGCGCTGGGCGTGGTGGAGCTGCAACTCTCGCTGTCGTACACACATCAGGTGGGTGTTGCCTCCGCCGTTGCCATCAAGCAGGAGAACCGCCCGCACAAAGACGAGTCGCTCGACCCCCACGCGGAGCTCGCCCGCCAGTTCAAGGAGCTTCGCG
>JAITTM010000160.1 GCA_031286975.1 Coriobacteriales bacterium | reverse complement strand
CCAGGCGCTAACGGTGCCGGCATCGGCGGCGCCAGTCAAGGCGCTGGCGGCACCATCACCATTAGCGGCGGCACAGTCAACGCGCAAGGTAGCGGCGGCGGTGCGGGCATCGGCGGCGGCTCCAACGGTGCCGGTGGCACTATCACCATTAATGGCGGTACGATTAACGCGACAGGTAGCTACGGGGGCTTAGTCTACTACGGTAGTGCGGGCATCGGCGGCGGCGAGGGGTACGCGACGTACGGTGGCACCAATGCCGGGGCGGGTGGTACTATCACCATTAATGGTGGTACGATTACCGCGAATGGAACCTATTCTGGCGCGGGCATCGGTGGTGGTGGGAACGGCCCGACGTACGGCCCCGCCACCGGCGGCACCGTCACCATCGACGGCGGCAGCATCAATGCGAGCAGTGTTTTTCCCGCAGCGGTAAATAGCGAGGGCGACCCCGTCCTTCTCCAGACGCTGACCTTTGACGGTGTGAGTGCGGTCACAGCAGTTACGGCAGGCATCATTGACAGTGTAGCCTGCAACACCACGCCAAGCGCAGCAAGTGGCATATATGGCATCAACGATGTGAATACCGATAGCACGGGCAAGGTCTATTTCTACCTGCCCCAGAGCTCTGTGCCACCGGTCTCACTGACGATAGGTACGGGGGCATACTCTAACTCCAACCCAGCAGATATGAACACGCTGTATCTGGGAGCGCCCGCGTTTGCGCCAACGGTGGTAGATGTCGCCTCTAGTAACGTCGGAGTTGCGGGCAGCATCACCATCACCTTCAGCACGGCGATGGATACCACTGCTGCTGGCACGGTTCAGTTGAACAGCCTGACAGCGCTCACGGGCGGCATGTGGTCAAATGGTGATAAGACCTACACGGTTCCCTACGTTGGGCTTGACTATAATACAACCTATGATGTGAATATCTCTGGCTTTAAGAGCGCGGCGGGCACCGAGATGGTGGCGCTGCCAAATGCTTACAGCTTTACGACCGCTGCAAAGACATCTGTAACCAACACGGGCGGTTTTGCCACGATCACCTACAGCGGGAGCACGATAGACCTGTCTGCTTTAAGTGGCCTGTTTACCGTTGACGCAAACGCGGGCGCGCGCACCTATTCGATTGAGCCGAGCGGCGCTGCGACGGGTGCGGGAACGATTGGCTTTGACGGCAAGACACTCACGGTTACCAGCGCGGGGACCCTTACCATCGGGCTTGTTACGGCGGAGACAGGCAGCCATGCGGCAGGCCTCAAGGTAACCGCCATACTGACGGTAAACAAAGCGAATATAACGGTATCGGGCGTGACGGCAACAAAGGAATATGACGGAAACGCGAATTTTGCAGCGACGCAGATCGACATAAGCGGAGCTACGCTTGCGGGCAATTTTGACGGCTCGAATGTTGCGCTCATTAAGACCGGCGTAGCAGGTAGCTTGGCGAGCGCAAGCGCTGGTACAAGCGGCAACCTTGCGCTTACGAGCGGTTTTGCGCTGAGCGGCTCGGCGGCGGGCAACTACACGCTGACACAGCCTGCTGTAGCGGCAAGTATCAGCAAGGCTACGAGTGGTCTGACAGCTTCTTCCCTGACCGTATATGTGACGGCAGGCACAAGCAGTAGCGATAGCGTCGACTTGGGCGACATCACGCTTTTGGCGGCGCACAGTGTGGGCACGCCATCCTACGCGCTTGGCGGCTTTGATACAGGCGACGGCGTAGTGGCAGCTGCTCCAACTCTGAGCGGCACCACGCTGAGCTACAGCTCCAACGCGACAGCAAGCGCTGTGGGCGATACCTCCACACAGACCATCACCATCTCCACGACCAACTACACGGATATCTCTGCAAACGTCGTATTCGTGGTAACGGACAAGACACCGGTGGTCATCGACGGCGTGAGTGTTGCAACAAAGACCTATGACGGAACGCCTGCTGCGCCAACGGGTACGGCAACGGTAAGCGGCGGTACGGCTACTCAACCACTGCTCTGGCACTACTCAGGCACGGCAGCTGACGGCACCCTCTATAACGCAGGCGGCACGAGCGCGGCATTGCCTGCTGCCCCCACAAAAGCGGGCACCTACAGCCTGAAGATATCCACAGACCCAGCTGATATCGTGATTAGTGAGAAGACCATCAGTTTCACCATAACCAAAGCGATGCTGACCTTCAAGGCAGACGACAAGACCATGGTTGCTGGGGCAGCAGCACCAGCCTACACCTACACGCTCTCTGGCCTTGTGAGCGGGGACGCGGCAGCTGAGGTCGTGCAGGCAGCGCCGACGCTTGCCTGCGCGGGCAACCTGAGCGCTGCGGGAAGCTATGCCATCACCGCGTCAGGCGCGATACTGACGAGTGGCGCGGACGCGAAAGGCGCAAACTACGAATTCATTTATGCAGGCGGAACACTAACAGTGACCCCAGCGACGGTAGTGCCCTACGTCATCACGGCAAGCGCCAGTGCGGGAGGCAGCATATCTCCCAGTGGTCACGTCGTAGTGAACAGCGGCGATAGCGTGGCGTTCAACATCACGGCAAACAGCGGCAATCACATCGTGCTTGTGCTGGTTGACGGCGTCAGCGTGGGCAACCCGAGCAGCTACACCTTTGAGAAGGTCGCAGCAAACCACAGTATCGCGGTTGCATTTGCGCCAGACCTGCCGAGCAGCCCGGGCACCGGAACCGGAACCGGCACCGGCACGGGCACGGGCACGGGCACCGGTACTGGTACAGGTACGGGTACCGGCACAGGTGCGGGAACGAGCACCGGCACGGGCAGCGGTGGCGGAACCGGCACGGGCAGCGGCACCACAACGGAGCAAGCAACGACCACGCCCACTACACCCACAACGCCCCAAAACCCACAGGCAAACACAGGCAACAATGCTGTGGGCTCGGGATCTGGAGCAGGCACAGGCAGCACGTCTATCTCAGATCCTGAAACACCTCTGACCACAACGGACACCACGAGCGACCTCCCGTGGTGGGTGCCTTTCATCATCGTCGTAATCGCTACGACCGTGATTGTAGGCCTGGTCTATGTAACTGGCGAAAGCAGATGGGGCGGCCGTGAGGATCGGTAGAGCCGCAACCTTGCGCTCTGCCAAGCGGTAAGCCCCAAGGCACCACACTGCATTAACAGTGCCCCTACGTACATCCAGTACGCAGGGGCACTGTTTTCTTGCCTGCTCTTCTCCAAAGACTCCGTCTGCTTACTCGTTGAGAGCTTTGGCAAGGGCGTTGGAGGTGGCCTGCTGCACGCCACCTGTGGTAATGGTGGCGCCCGACACACCGTCGATCTCCGCGGACTGGGCCTCGAGTATCTGCGCGGCATAGGTCCCGTCAGCAATGGCTTCCTTGCCACCGAGGCCGGTTGTCTCGCCAGGATCGGTTATCTCATCGACGCTGACGATGGTGTTCGCATCAACGGTCAGGGTAACCGTGATGGTGCCGCCCATACCGTTGCCTTCGCCTGAGTAGACGCCAGCGATGTATTTGCCTGCCGCCGCAGTCTGTTGGGTACAGCCAACGGTGAAAGCCGAAATGAGCACCGTGAGTACGAACACGGTAAAAACGATCAGTGCCTGTTTCTTTACCTTAACCATGCCGGTTCCTTTCTGTAAAAGCTGGCTGGGGTGCCGCTGATTACGGGCAGAGTGCGCGAGAATCGAGCGGCGTGTATACGGATACCTGCGTGTGCCTGTGAGCGTATTTGGCAAAGCCGCTGCCGCCCTACATCTCTTCGGCCGCGATGGTGCCCACTGCCAGATAGCCTCCGAGGAATGATCTCGTCACACCACAGGGACTGTAGCGCATACTCACCATGGTACTGGGAGCAAAGGCGCCCGCAGCGGTATACCAACCTGCATAAAGCCCTGGTATGGGCTTGCTCTTTGTGTCAAGCACCTGCATCTTCGTATTGATCGCTACACCGGTTGCCGTCAAGAAAAGATTGCCGCCTATCTTCGCGCCATAATAGGGAGGCGTGGAGACCGGATGCAACCAGGAGGGATCGAGCGGATACATAAAGTCGTCCTCCCCTGTCGCGCAGGTCGCGTTCCACTTATCGACGGCCGCCGCCAAAACAGTAGAATCCATATCAAGGGATTCCGCCAACTCCTCAATGGTGTCGAACTTGCGGATCACGCCCATATCGATGGCGTCCTGCACGCCAGCGTGATAGTCCTGATAGTATTCAGGCACATAGGGCTGGCGATCGACCCCGTCTTTGATAAGGGTACGACACGCCTTCTGCTCGAAGGGCAGGGCATACTCATCCCATTTTGAGTCGAAGATGATATAGGAGCGGTTTCCGGGAGTGGCAGTCTCGATGGCAGCCTGGTCGGTCAGGGAGCCCGCCTTGTTGGTGGGGATGTACCGCATCCTGTTGCCACTTGCATCAATAAGCAGCCATGGTTGTCTAACCAGCTGCGTGGCCCCGTCATACAGATAGTGGCACCATTCGCCACCAAACTCCTCCCAATCCATACCGCCATCGAATATGGCGAATGAATCCTTGTGGACAACTTCTGCACCGGCACCAAGTGCCATGCGGAGGGGTTCTCCCTGATCAGAAGAACTCAAGAAGCAGGCCGCCGCACGAGTGAGAGCAGAGGGACAGTACTCAGCGAGAAGATCCTTGTTGGAAGCAAAGCCGCCGCCGCAGAGCAGCACGCCCTTTGTGCCGTGCAGATACAGCTCCTTGCCTGTCTCGTCGGTGACCTGCAAGCCAACCACGCGATCACCATCTTTGACCAGAGCCTTTGCGCTGGTTCCCAGCATGAACTCCGCTCCCAACTGCTGGCCGACCTCGTATGCCTTGCCGATTATCTCATCCATCCCCAAGGGGGCAACGGTGTAGTATGACCCGGCAGGCGCAAGCGTCCAGTTGTCGATACCCCACGAATCGGAGACCCAGGTGAACAGCTCAGGAACATTGGAGCCAATCAACTTAAGCATCTCGGGGTTACCTGACTGCTGATGCGCATTTATCATGAAATCCGCCCATTTTTCGGGCTCAAACGGATAAGAGGGAACAGCGAACTCTCGCGCATCCTGATCGGGGGTGTTCCCCGGAACCGAGAACATGGTTGCACTCTGTGTGTTGCCACCCACGATGTTGAGCTTCTCCACAACGATTATCGAAAGCCCCTCCTGGCGGGCACGCGTTGCTGCGGTGAGGCCGCCGCCGCCAGCACCCACAACCACGATATCCGCCTCTTTATCCCATTGACTGGGAGCAGCAACCGCCGCGATGGGGGAGGCTTTGTCCACTGCCGTCTGCGCGGTATCGGTTGGATTGCCCTCGCTTTTGCTTGGGCTGTCTGTCGTGCAGGCCGCCAAAGCGCCTCCGGCCAGGGCAAGAAAGCCCGCGGCGGCGCCTCCTGCTACAAAACTCCGTCTGTCAAAGCCTTTTTCCATAGTGCTCTCCCTATCTCTCCGGATATCGTCCGTCTTTCTTGCGGACGACAAGGCGAAAGGGTACCCGCTGCTGCCCAGAAAAGTCAAGGGCTGGTCAAATCAGCACACAATTCCCGCAGACCCCGCTCAGACTCTCCACACAAGGCGCTGCCACACTCCTGGGCGGAGGAAACCTTGCTGAATGCCTGATTTTTGGACAGATAGCCGACGCAAACGCTGCCGCTGCCAAGGACGAGCCCTTGCCCGCATATACAGCAGAGCCTGTTGGGCCGAGCCTGGTCTATGTCCCAAGAAAGGAGCCTGACCTCTAGCTTGAGACGAGCCACGTGAGAAAGACCCGAACAACTGCAAAATGAGACTGCTCTGAAAAGCCATCTACAACTTTTTATAACTTCATCGGTTGCAGAAAAGGTGTTAATCACACTCAGTCGGTCAGCAGTTGCAGACCGACTGAGTGTGTCTTGATTATCATTTCCCACTGCTATCAGGGTTCTTTCCAACCCGCGGGCAGTTCGGCTCCTGAGTGACACTGCCGACACATCATCTCTGACTGCTCATGTACCTGATGGCATTGGTCGCAGGCCAGATCCGGCATATGTGAATCGTGCGGGTTGAACTCGAGATTCTCTGTAGCCCGTGCAAGGTCATCCTCTGTTTCGATACCCTCGTGACATTCAGGTCTAAGACAGAACTCCTTGCCATCGTAGCGCAACGGCTTGAGCGGCTCATTGAATTCTCCTGAAATCCACTTCATCCCTTCTGCAATCTGCTCTTCAAACGACGGCTCGTGGCAGCTGAGGCAGTTGATATCCGCAGCGCTTTCTTTATGCCGTGCAACAAGCAAGACAGCACTTGACTGGTCTTTCTTGATTGATATCCCTTGCTCATAGCTGGCAACATAGGGATCCATCGGAGAATGGCAGAGGGCGTTACAGAATCCTGGGTCGTCATGCAGCACAGCATAGGTGCCAGCAACTCCACCAACCATGACCACCAGTACTATTGCGGTGATTAACAGGGTCTTCTTCACACTTTTCTTTTTATTAGGTACGACCTCTTCTGACATGAAGTCACCTGCCCTATACTGCGTCCCACGGCTCAACATCAACCAGATGCTTGGCCACCAGGCGCCCGTGATTCATCGCGCCACACCAACCCCAACCACAATGCGTTTTATTGATCCAGAGGTCTGTATTGACACCGAGCATCGCATATTGAACAATTTCTCCTGCGGCATACAGGTTTGGAATAGGTTCCCCCTGCTGATTCAATATCTGGCATTGATCGTTCTCCCAAAGACCAGCTCCCATACCTGCCATAGCTTGCACGGTCTCGGCAACATAGTAAGGCGGTGTATCAAATGTCACAAGTTCGCCGGCGGTGGCATTAGTGAACTTGCGCCCAAACACCGTATCGTAGCCAACGGTATTGATGTCAGTGTTGTAGGTATCCAGTGTCTCTTTGAGAGCATCAACTGTGCAACCAATAGCACTGGCAGCGTCCTCAATCGTATCGCACTTGACTGCAAAACCCTTATCAATATGCTTGCTTACACAATACATATTTGCCGGGTTCTCCCAAAACCTATCTGCCATCTTCTGATCATAGACCTGAAACACGCTACCACCTGGCTGGGCAGAAAGCGATGGACCAACACCGTTGATACCAAGTGCCTCATCAACGAATCGTCTTCCCTCTTTGTTAATCAGAACGGCACCTTGCACGTACATACCAACCAAGTCTACGCCACTCTCGCCCTTTGCCGCTCCAACGGATACACCAACATTGAACCCTGCCTTTAGGAGTACGGCTCCAAGCGACATCGCCATCTTATGACCGAGCCCTGTGTTTCCTGGAGAACATATAACCTTACTTGCTCCAAGGCCGTAACGATACTGCTCAAGCATCTCCAGATTGGCAGCAAATGAACCCGTCGAAAGGAGCACACCACGCCGTGCCTTCAGATAGATTGTTTGACCATCCTGTTCAGCTTTGACTCCAACAACGGCTTTAGTTTTGGGGTTTTGAATGAGCTCCTGAGCTTGAGTATTCAAGAGGATTTCAACCCCTTTCTCGACCGCTGCATCATAGATTACCTCCATTGCGTGTCCAGCTCCACCTTCGACATGGTGCTCGCGGATAGTGTTGTTTCCCTGCGAGTCCAATAGACCGCTTTCTGGGAATACAATTCCCAGCTGAGTGAGCCAATCATACATGTCTGTTATTGAGTTGATATGCGCCTTGATATTTGCCTCATTTGACATCGGACCAGCCGAGTTGGCCAATACGTCAGCAAGATACTTCTCCGGAGTATCCTCTATGCCCGAGCTCTTTTGGACAGGGCTCCCACACAAACCGATACCACCACCACAGATGGCACTCGATCCACCCGTATAGCCAAGTTGCTCGAGCACTATCACATCGAGTCCCACATCACGAGCAGTGATGCCCGAAGCCAGCCCACCCCCACCTGCCCCAACAGCCAGGAGATCGGCTTCGTAATCCCATTTTTCCGGAAGCCATGACTCCTTTGTATCGACGGCTGCTGCAGCCTGTGACCCACAGCCAGAAAGCGTACCTGCCGCAAGCAGTGCACTTGCGCCAACCAAGAAATTTCTCCTGGAAAGCTGAAACTCTTTTGCATCCTTTTTGGTCTTCATGCCATTCCCCTTTCATTAAGGTTTCCGTGTACACAGGACGCATGATAAAGCTGCACCCATGCACCGTAAACGGTTAATACCTGACCTGTGTTTTCCCACTAAAACAGCACTTTCTTGTCTATCTGTCAGTTATTGACAGTTGCGCTTCTTCCCTTTTCCCTTTAGTCTTTAGGAGGGAGGACTGCGCGTGCGGAGAACAATCGGTTCACTCCATTGAAAGGTGGGGTTTATGGATGCGGGAGTTGTTTCTTTGCTGCTTGAATTGCTCAAGAATAAGGGCTTTCAGGCGCTCCATCATGAGGTTTCCCTCGGAAGAACCAGCCTCAGTGATCTTAGGACAGAAGAGATGCCGCTCGGGCTTTCCACCGAGCAAGTTTGGGAAATTCTCAATGCCCTTCGCAGGCATATATATTCAAGCGGAGAAGTATTAGAGGCGAAACACGACCCCCGTTCATGGTATGTGATGACGGGAGAGATGACACAGCTGATTGCCAGCATCGATACCGCCAGCAAACCGGGCTCACACCTCTCTAACGAACTTCCTCGTTGGGATACTACCAGGCTATTCTTGCAACCTTTGGTAAACGACTTTATGACAGCCCTGAGAAAGGACGGGTACCCTGTCGAATATGAAATCGTACGTGCTTTACTTCTGAACGAGATGGAGCCAAAAGAAGACACTGAGCGTCTTGTTGCAAACACGCTTTTGGTCATAACAAACTTGGATGACTATGTTGGCCACAACCTTGATAGTGCCATTCTGAGCGATATATTGAAGCGTATTACCATTGGTTGCTCAACTGAAAGTTGTCATTGCTTGGCCAACATCCAACAAGAGAATACCGCAGACATTGTGCTTGCTACAATCTATAAGGCCTGCAACGATACGGCTCTTACTCCAGAAAACATAACCACCATACCGTACTTCTCATGGACATATCGACCTTTTGGAGAATACAGTTGCTTAATGGAGCTGGTTATTCGTAGGCTCTCATTTCGCAAGAAGGGTCGTCCCGTACTTTCACTCATACCATACTCACATACTCATCAAACCGTCGTTGATAAAGCAATGGCACCTGGTATAGAGGCTGGCATTCACACATCCGAAGGGATAGATTTCACCGAGTGGATAGTAAAGCTCCTATCAGCCGTCAAACAGGATATTGAAGCACTTGAGAACGCTCTTGAGCGCGCTCAAGAGCGTGGAGAACGTCTGCTTGATGGGATCAGGCCCGACCGGGACATCAACACGCGTCAACGCAAGATACTTGCCCGTGCCCTCAGGCGTCCAAAGGCCGAATTCACCATCAGCCATCACGCCAAGCATTTTGGGATCGTAAAGGCCTCTGCCAGAAGTGACTTGTACCAACTGGTTGACATCGGTTTTCTCCGCAAAGAGAAGCGTGGGAAGGAGATGTTGTTCATCCCCGCCAGCGACCTTCCCTTGCTGTTAGCGCGGCACGCGTTGCACTTGCAAACATAGATACGTGACAGGCTTGCCGCTTCGTACACAACTTGGTACAGCGCTACTGTCCTAGTTGCTCCAACAGTTCGATGAGGGCGGCGGGCAGCGGGATACCCTCCTGGGGGGCAAAGAGGAGCTTGCGCGATTTGACCAGGTAGATGCCCTTGTGAGCCTCGATGTAGGGCTTGGCCTCAGCGCTGAGCGTGAGTGGTTCGAGGTTGAATTTGCCGCGCTGAAAAGTAACGGACTCGATGCCCAACTCAGCGGCGAGAGCTTTGGCGCGAGCGCGGGCCACCAGGTTGAGAGCGGGGGTGGGCAAAGCGCCATAGCTGTGCTCAAGAGCGGTCTCGATCCGCTGCACATCGGCAGGCGAGGTCGCGGCGGCAAGGCGGCGATAGTAAAGCACGCGCTCGTCTGCGGCGGGCAGGTATTCCTCCGGCAAGAAAAAGGGCACGGGCAGCTCGACCTTGACGTTTGCGTGCGCGATAGGCTGCTCATTGCGAGCGGCAAGCACAGCCTCCTGCAGCATGGAGGCAAAGAGGTCAAAGCCCACAGCGCTCAGCATGCCGTGCTGCTCTGCTCCCATCAGTGAGCCCGCCCCGCGGATCTCGAGATCCTTCAGGGCGATCTTCACGCCACTGCCCAGACCCTGAAGCTCGTCGATGGCGGTCAGGCGCTCGACCGCCTCCTCAGTCAGCACGCTTTGCGAAGGGAACAAGAAGTATGCGTAGGCCTGCGCGTGCGAGCGCCCCACACGCCCTTTGAGCTGATACAACTGTGCCAGACCCAGCCGCTGCGAGTCCTCGATGATCAGGGTGTTGGAGTGCGGATTGTCCAGGCCGCTCTCGATGATGGTGGTTGCCACCAGCACGTCTATCTCATTGGCCGCAAAGCGCTCCATGACGGCCTCGAGCTGCGCGCCACTCATCTTGCCGTGCGCCACACCGATGCGTGCCTCGGGCGCGACCGCCACCACGCGCGCCACAGCATCATCGATGCTCTTGACGCGGTTGCTCACGTAATACACCTGCCCGCCGCGCTCAAGCTCACGGCGACAGGCTCCGCTCACCACATCCTCGTCCCACTCCCCTACATGCACTTTGATGGGCGTGCGACTCGCTGGCGGCGTCTCGATGAGCGACATATCGCGCACCCCACTTATCGCCATCTGCATGGTGCGTGGGATGGGCGTCGCGCTGAGCGTGAGCACGTCTACCTGCTCGCGCATATTCTTGAGCTGCTCCTTATGCTGCACGCCAAAGCGCTGCTCCTCGTCGATGATGATGAGCCCCAGATCCTTAGGATTAACATCTGCGGAGAGAAGCCTGTGCGTTCCCACCAGCATATCGACCTTACCTGAGGCAAAATCCTCCAGTATCCGCTTTTGCTGAGCGCTGGTCCTGAAGCGGCTGAGCACCTCGACGGTGCCACCAAAGGGCTCAAAGCGCTCGCATGCCGTGGTGAAATGCTGCTGCGCCAAGATGGTGGTGGGGCACAGGAACATGACCTGCTTGCCACTTTGCACCGCCTTGAAGGCAGCGCGCAAGGCGACCTCCGTCTTGCCAAAACCCACATCGCCGCAGATGAGACGATCCATGGGCTTCTCTGATTCCATATCGGCTTTGACGTCGGCGATGGCGGCCACCTGATCGGGTGTCTCGTCGTAGGGAAACTGCAGCTCCATCTGGTATTGCAGGTCGTTGTCGGCATCGTAGGCAAAGCCCTGGACGGAGCTGCGGCGGGCATAGAGGTCAACGAGGTCGAAGGCGAGCTGCTTGGCGGCCTTGCGTGCCTTGCCCGTGGCACGCGACCAGTCGGAGGTATTGAGGCGTGTGAGGCGCGGGGCGCTGCTCTCAGGACCCACGTAGCGCGTGATTTTGTCGACCTGCTCGACGGGAGTGAAGAGCTTGTCGCCCTTGGCATACTCGAGGTAGAGGTAGTCGCGCTTGATACCGGCGACCTCCTGGCACACGATCTCCTTGAAGAGTGCGATGCCGTGCACGGCGTGCACCACGTAGTCGCCGGGCTTGTAGGGAAAGGTGAGCGAGGTGGGGTCGACATGCTTGCGCCCGCGCCTGGCCGCGCTGCTTGCCGAGCTCGATGCCAGTGTGAGGATGCCGAGCTTGGCCGCCGGGATGATGAGTGAGGTGGGCAGGTCGAGGCTGGTGATGTTGACAACGGAGGGCTGGAGAAGGGCAGGCGGCTCATGCGCCTGTGCGACCTCACCGTTCGCACCCGCTTCAACAAAGGGGAGGTGCTCGTCGGTGAGCATGAGTTCGATGTTGGCGCGTGCCTTGCGGTCGGGTACGGTGAGAAGCGTGAGGTAGCCGCCCGCGAGCAGGCTGCGGGCGCTGGCGGCCAGGCGCTCGTCTGAGCCGTTGGTGTCGGCGCGCTTGACCTCGATGCTGGCGTCGATCACCGCTCCACTGCTCACCAGCGAGAGCAAGGTCAGGCGCTGCTGCGTGCCAAAGTCGAGCTGTGCCGGAGCCACAAAAAAGCCGTCGAGCGCATGCAGGGAGACCGGCATGGAGGCGGTCAGCTCCTCGTAGTAGCGCAGGCTGTCGTCAAAGAGCGAGCGCGGCTCAATGAGCGTCACCAGGGTTCGCTCGCCCAGATAGGCCAAAGGCGAAACCGGCTGCTCATAAAGGTAAGGTAGGTAGCGCTCCGCCTCGACAAAGAGCTGGCCCTGCTCGATAAGCTCAAGATGAAAGGCCGCATTGGGAGGCAACAGCCTTGCGTCGTTGGCGGCGCGCGACGCGTCTGCCGCAGATGAGGCAGGGCGTGAAGCGGAAGAAGCGCCCCCTTGCTTGATTCGCGCGCCCTCCTGCCCTACCAGCGCCAGCACATTCGCGGCGTGCTGCGCCGTCTGCGGTGTCAGGGCGAGCTCGCGGGCGGGATAGAGCTCGACCTGCTCCAAGGTGCCGATGCTCTGGCCGGTGGCGGGGATAACACGGCGGATCGCCTCGACCTCATTGCCAAAGAGCTCGATGCGCACGGGGTGGGTCATGCCCGCCCCAAAGATGTCGATGGTGTCGCCACGCATGCTGAAGCTGCCTGGCTCACAGGCCTGCTCCAGGCGCTCATAGCCCTTGGCTGCCAAAAGCCGCGGCAGCGACTCATAGGTGATGCCGCTGGTCAGGGCCTTGCCCGCAACAAAGCGCAGGGGGGCAAAGAGCCCCACCTGGGTTGGCGGCACGCAGCGCATGAGCGCGCGCGCGGAGGCCACCACAATCACGGGATGCTCGTTTGCCAGGGCATCGATAGCGCGTGCCCGCTCCCCTATCTGCTGCGTGGGACGCGGCGCGTCGCTCCAGGGGCTGTCCGTGCGCAGGGGCAGTCGCAGCACCTGCGCGGCACCCAGGTAGGTCGCCAGGTCGCGGGCAAAGTGGCGCGCGGCGTCCTCGCCCGCAAGCACAACGATGGTCGAGCGCGGCTCAAGCGCATACAGCGCCGCGACCAGCAGGGGTCGCGCCGACAAGGGCACGGCGATGGTGGCATCCCGCGCGTCTTGCAGGCGCTCGGCAACAGGCTGCAAGGTTCTGCTCGAGAAGAGTGTCTCTGCGAGCTGCTGGATAAGCGTGTGCAACAAAGGGGTACCCGACCTTCTCCACAGCCAGCTGACTGAGCGACTGGCCAACTGGCTGACTGATTGACAAACGGCACGATGGCGCAACGACATGAACGGCTCAAGCCCGCCAGATTTCTCTGGCGGGTGAGCCGTTCATTGTACCACGCGTTGCGTGCCGCGTTTATGCGACGGGCGTCGCTGCCGCCGCTCTCTGACCGGCGATGCGGCCAAAGGTAAAGACGTCGAGCATCGAGGAGCCCGAACCTACGTAATAGCCATAGGCGATGTTGCTGTTGCGGCCGCCAGCATACAAGCCAGGGATAGGATCGCCCGCCAGGTCGAGCACCTGCGCATCAAGGTTGATCTTCAGGCCGCCACAGGTGTGGTAGTACATGCCCTCGGGTCCATTGTAGTAGGCGTAAAAGGGAGCGGTTGCAAGCGGCACCAGAAACTCCGCGTGCTTGCCAAACTCAGGATCCTCGCCTGTCGCGGCGCCCTCGTTATAGACGGCGATGGTCGAGGCTAGCACCGTGGGTGGCACGCCGATGGCAGCTGCCAACTCCTCGATACTGGCTGCGGTTGCCAATGGCTCCTTGGGACCCATCGACAGAATCGCGGCATTGATGGTCTCATCGGCGATGATAAAGCCGTTTTTTGCGGCGCAGATGGCACGCCCCACAAAGGCGTAATATTCGTCCTCGGCAATGAGGCGGCGGCCATTCGGGCCCACCAGGACGCCCTTGAGCAACTCGGAGCCCTGCGGGCCATACAATGCGGAGCCCAGTGCGTGACGCGACATGCCAAAGGTGTCGGCACCAATCTCAAGACCCATCTGGATACCGATGCCGTTCTCACTGGCCGCAGCGGTGGGATAGGCCGGCGTCACGTCATAGACGAAGTGCGCTGCCATCATCTCCGGGTTCATCCCAAAACCACCGGCGGTCAGGCACACACCACGCAGCGCTTTGATGTTCAGGGTCTTGCCGGAGGCATCGCTTGCGGTTACGCCAACAACACGCCCCGTGTCGTCAAGCACCAGATGTTGGCCAGTCGTCTCATAGAGCAGCTCGACACCCAGCTCCTCGGATTTCGCCTTGAGCGGACGGAAGAACCCAGCGCCCGTGCCCTCTGGAGAAACGATGTGCCCACGGGGAGCAGGTTTTGCGATGGCCGCGTACTCACGGGCGCGCTCGTTGCCGCTGTAGGCAAGCCCCAGCCCGGGGCGTCCGCCGCCCACTTTGCCCTCGTCGAGGGTCTTATCGAAAGTCATACCCACTTCGAGACACCAGTCGTAGAGAGCCGGCGCACCATCCGCCATGAACTTCCAGGCATCTGGATTGCCAGTGCCCCCGGCAGCCGCCGCCAGATACTTGCCAAACTCCTCCGTGGAATCCTCAACACCAAGCTCCTCTTGCAGGGCGGTGCCACCCAGCATCACAAAGCCACCGTTGATTGCGGTAGAGCCGCCACCCTCGGCGGTGAGCTCCAAAACGATGACCTTTGCCCCTGCCTTCGCCGCCTCAACGGCAGCAGCGCCACCAGCGCCACCAAAGCCCACCACGACAACGTCGGCCTCTTTATCCCAGGTGATATCGACGGCGGACTGTGCCCCTCCGTCACCGGCACCACCGCCTGCGGGCGCGGGCGCGCAGGCTGCCAAAGCAGCTGCTGTTGTGAGTCCAGCTCCCAGTAATGCCGAACCCCTGAGAAAATCCCTGCGTGATAACCCATCCTCGTGCTTTGAATATGCCATGGTTCCTCCTTATGGAACAATCGGCGCTTTGCACCTTCGCGGACGCAAGAACCCACGATTGGCGCCTCCCATGGCCCATTATACACGGCATGTGCGCACACTGCGTTTTGCCTTTTGCGCTGGCAGCACGTGCTGCGCTTATGCTGACAGTGCGTCGACCTGCTCCTGATCTTCAGGCCGCACAGCCTGCGTGCGCGGCATGATAACCGCGAGCAGCAACGCCAGCACCACAACCGCGATGATCACCATAAAGAGGATGTGCAGCGAGTCGCTCAGCACTCCCACTATCTGGCTCCAGGTGACACCTGCCTGATAGACCGCCATATCGTAGAGATTGCCCAGATCGAACTGCGTTATGCCCTCGCGCTCAAAGCCGTGGATGATCTGCATATTGAACACGCCACCGTATACACTGATGGCGATGGTCTGTCCCAGGTTCTTGAGCAGCGAGTTGATCGCTATCGCCGAGCCACGCTGCTCAAAGGTAACCGACTCCTGCACGATGATGGTGAGCGCTGTGAAGGCGGCGCCGATGCCAAACCCCTGCGCGAAGACGATGAGCACCACAAAAGGAATCGAACTGCCCCGCGCAAACAGCAGCAGCGGGAGCACCGTCAACAGCGAGACGAACAGGGCAACAACGGTCACGGCTCTGCCCCCAAAGCGCAGTATCGCCTTGCCGATGAAGCGGGATGCCAAAAACCAGGAGACGGACATGGGCAGCAGCGCAAGCCCCGCCAGAAGCGGAGAGAGCCCCTCGACATTCTGCAAGTAAAGAGGCAGATAGACATCGAGCCCGATAAGCGCCGCCGCGATGAAGAACGCAACCGCGTTCACCAAGACGCTCGACCTGTTGAAGAGCGTAAAGGCCACGATGGGCTCTGGCGACCGCCGCTCGATGCGAGCGAACACCACAAAGAGCAGCACAGACAGCACAACAGGGCCGACGGTATAAAAATCGAGGTGCACCCCGTCGTTCTCCCCAAAGACAAAAACGCTCAGCAGTGCCAACATCGCAAGCGATAAGACGACAATGCCGGGAAAATCGATGTGCTGCCGCTTAACGTGGACGGTCTCTTTAAGCGAGCGGTCAAGAACTACCAGCGCCAGGATGCCAAAGGGGATGTTGATGAAGAATATCCAATGCCACGACAGCGTGTCAATCAGCAGTCCGCCGATAAAAGGCCCCACCAGCCCCGCGATGCCCCATACCATGCCCATGGCACCCTGCGCCTTGCCGCGCTCCTCAAGCGGAAACGTGTCGCCCACGATGGTGAACGGCACCGTAAAGATCGAACCCGCACCGATGCCCTGCACCGCCCGCGAGATGATGAGCATGACCATGTTCTGGCTCAGCCCGGCACAAAGGCAGCCCAACAAGAAGATGATGATGCCCACATTGAGTGTCCGCTTGCGCCCATACAGGTCTGACAACTTGCCATAGATGGGTGTAGCAATGGCAGAAGTAAGCAGATATACGGAGAAAACCAGGCTGATGATGTCGAAACCCTGTAAATCGCCTACAATGGTGGGAATCGCCAGCGTGACAATGGTGCCCTCGATAGCCGCCAGAAACATGGCGAGCATCAAGGCGATTATGAGCATATTCTTCTCTCGTGCTGACACGTAGGTTCTCCCTGGATTTTGCGTGAGCACCGATGATACCACTGATTGGAGCGACGAGCGGTATGGCCAAAGAATCCAAGAAGGCAAAACGTGAGCGTGCGCTTGCTGTGGCAGCACGGATGAACGAGCGCTACCCGCAGGCCGAGTGCGCGCTTCACTTCCATGACCCCTTTACGCTCACCATCGCGGTGCTGCTCAGCGCGCAGACCACCGATGTGGCGGTGAACAAGGTGACGCCTGAGCTGTTTGGGCGTTGGCCCGACCCCGCAGCGATGGCTGAGGCCGACCCCCTTGCTATCGAGGAGGTCATCCGCAGCATCGGTTTTTATCGCGTCAAGGCGCGCAACTGTGTGGCTTGCGCCCAGATGATCCTGGCAGACTATGGCGGTGAGGTGCCCGCGCGCATGGAGGATCTGCAGCGGCTCCCCGGCGTGGGCAGAAAGACCGCCAACATCGTGCTTAACAATGCCTTTGGTATCGTGGAGGGCATCGCCGTGGACACCCACGTGTTACGCATCGCCCACGCCCTGCGGTTCTCAGATGCGGATACCCCCAGCAAGGTCGAGCAGGATCTGCTCGACCTGTATCCTCGTGCATGTTGGGGGCCTATCAACCACCAGTGGGTGCTCTTTGGGCGTGAGGTCTGCATCGCCCGTCGCCCCAAATGCGGCGAGTGTCCCTTGTCTGACCTCTGCCCGATATCCCCTTTGCATTGCTGATAGACTCCCCTACAATCCTCCAAGCGAGTAAAAACCTCAGAGAAAGCAGCTGTAGCCATGCCTACTGTCCAATTACAGGGAGTCTGTGCAAGAACACTCGATTACGAGGTTGTTGACGGCGCCGTACATAACGTGAAATTCAATGGAGGCTGCCCTGGCAATGCCCTCGGATTAAGCTATCTGGTAGAAGGACGCCCCGTGCAGGGGGTCATCGATCTGCTTGAGGGCATCCCCTGCGGTGGCAAGGGAACCTCTTGTCCTGACCAACTGGCGCAGACCCTTAAGGCACACGTTTAGAGAGACAAGCGCTATACACCGAGCTATCCCAAGCGCTGCCCTACTCCGGGGAGCGGACGAGCCTGCCGGTTTGTTTGTCCCGCACCTCGACACCGCGGTTGACGAGGAAGGCCACGACGCTTTGCACCAAAAAGGGCACCGCAGCCTCAACGGTCGGCGTGAGCCCGATGGTCATCTGCTCGGGGTACATATTCTCAACCTGCACCCCCAGGCAATAGCCCTCAGGTCTTGCGCCGAGCAGGGTGGCCGCCTGCAGCACATCCACAAAACGCGTATCGTGCGCCGAATGAAAGGGCGCAAAAGGAGCGATGT
>JAITTM010000122.1 GCA_031286975.1 Coriobacteriales bacterium | reverse complement strand
CTCACAAAACGCGCCCAATCACTCCACACGTTCGGGGCTCGCGGGGGGCCCTCCCCCCATTTTCTGCTATAATACGTATATACAGCAGCAATTTGACTGGCGGGGTGTTTTAGCTGGCTAATTGACGAGCGATTGCATATCAGGGGTTATAGGTTTAATAGCATATGAGAGTGCGATTTAATATCTCAGCTCTCCAACGTAGTAGCTCGAGGCGGGCACAGATACACGATCAGTCGTTTGCAGACGCAGACGATAGGTACTACATTAGGGGGTATAAGATGAATAAGAAACTATCACGCGGCGCTCTGTCAATCATTTTGGTAATCATGATGATCACGACACTTCTGCCCATCCAAGTCTTTGCAGAAAGCGGGGGGGGGGGTGAGACCTCCGCTGTAACCTATCACAGTAATTATCCCGACGGTTTTGACGACGAGCAGCCATTTGTTGATGAGGCAGCAGAAGAAGCAGAGCCGCTCAGCGTTTTAGAAGGGCTTCCTGCTGGATGGGGAGTGGAGGGATACGCCTTCACCGGCTGGTATGACGCAAGCGTTGGCGGCGCCAAAATATCAGGCAGCGTTACAAGCAACATAGCGCTGTATGCGCACTGGCTTGCAGAAGAGGGCGCTGAGGATCCTGCAGTTCAAGGGGAGAAAAGCGATCTTGAAGCCAAAGAGGACGATGAAGGCGATGACCCTCTTTCCGAGAATGAGGGCGACGAGGGCGCAGTTGAAAACGATGAAGACGACCCCGTAGCCCAAGAAGAAGACAGCACCCCTGTAACTGAAGACGAAGCAGACAGTCCTGCAGCAGAAGATGCGGATAACCCCGTAATAGAAGAGCCGGGCAACGACCCCCTCCTTGAAGAGAATGATGGCAACCCCGACGCTGCCTTGGCTGCCTTTGTGTTGGCGCCCGGTGGGTTTATAGCGTTGGCGTCCAGCGACTTTGGCACCTATGCAGTGCAATATCACGTCAGCTATTACGCAAACGCCTCCGATGTTGAAGGCGCAGATCCATCTGATAGCAACGAGTATGATCTGAATGACCCAGCAACGATTCTATCCAACACCTGGACGAGAGAGGGCTATACCTTCGCTGGGTGGAACACGCAGACAGGGGGAGCCGGAACGGCGTATGCGCCGGGTGCCTCTGTGGCAATGCAGACAGACCTGCATCTTTATGCGCAGTGGGAGCCGGTGGTTCCGTCTGCAACGCATAATTGGAACAGCGTATGGAGCAGCGTAGCCCCGTTGTTGATTGGTGCAGCAAACTTAGAGATGTATATGGAGTCTCCTAGCGAGAAAAATTACATTGATTACATCTATTATAATCCCGACACCAATGTTCTCACTGTTCTGGTGTATACAACGCATAATCAATTAAACAACAGGGTCAATGCTCTTACCGTTAGTGACGGCACAGGTGGTTCCTCTATAGCAGGAACTCTCAGTTGGGTTGGCGGACAGGACAACTACTACAAGGTCTTTCAGTTTAACCTGCCGGAAAGCGGACTGGGAAATTTAGTCTTAAAAGATGGTTTTTCCGGTAAGGGTCAATCAACCGGTTTTGGCTCGAGCGGCTCTATTATCCCCTATACCGTCTTCCATGTACTCTATAGCGGCAATGGGCAAGACTCGGGTTATGCTCCGACCGATGGCACGCCGTACAATCCCAGCGGTACCAATAAGACCGCTACCGTACTGGGCAATACAGGAAATTTGGCAAAAGCCGGGTACGTCTTTGCGGGCTGGAGTACAAGCCCTGGCGGAAGTGTGGATTATGTGCCAGGTGACACCTTCGCAGTCACAAGCAATGTGACGCTGTATGCGGTGTGGGAGGTAGATCCGACTGTCGGCGTCACAATCACCGTCACCGGCAACAGCACGGAGACCACCTACGATGGCCTCCCACACAGCGCGACAGGCTTTGACGCAAATGCACCGACAGGCTTCAGTGTCACCGCTGTCACCACCGACCCATCCGCCACCAATGTAGCCGATTCGCCCAAGACCAACACCGTTTCTAACGTTAAGGTCTTTTACGACAGTGTCGATGTCACCAGCCGTGTGACGGTGAACACCGTGGATGGCATCCTGAAGATCAATCCCAGGTCTGCCACCATCACCGCTGATGACGCATACAAATTCTATGCGGAGTCCGACCCTGCCTTTACCTTCACAGCAGGCGGCTTCCTTACAGGCGATGAGCCCGCGGCAACCGACTATACCGTGACCCGCCCCGGCGTGGGAACCGATGAGGCTGTCGGTGACTACCCAGCCGCCCTTGAGGTTACCGACAACGGAAGCTATACGAACTCCAACTACACCATAACCTTGGTCAAGGGCGACTTCGAGATCAGGGACAACACCCTGTTTGATACCGTCACGATCATCGTCACCGGCAACAGCACGGAGACCACCTACGATAGCCTCCCACACAGCGCGACAGGCTATACTTCAAGTGCATCAGAGACCGGCTTTACCATTACCGCTACAACCAGCGACCCATCGGCTACCAATGTCACAACGCTGCCCAACACGGTGAGCAACGTCACCATCACCTACAACGGCTTTGATGTCACCTCCCTCATCGATGCGGCCAACATCACCGTTATCGATGGACAGCTGAAGAT
This sequence comes from Coriobacteriales bacterium, assembly GCA_031286975.1. Taxonomy (GTDB): domain Bacteria; phylum Actinomycetota; class Coriobacteriia; order Coriobacteriales; family UBA8131; genus JAITTM01. Next base: position 19,756 of record JAITTM010000122.1, on the reverse strand, counting down.
CAATCCCGCATTTCTCACCATCACCACCTCGGCTACCCCCGCGACCATCACGCAAGGTGACGCGGCTCCTGCCTACAACATCGGCGTCACTGGTCTGGTGGCGGGCGACTCGATCCTTACACTCTTCCCGTCGCTGGCAGCTTCAAGCGTTTACAATGCCGCAACCAACAATGCTCCTGGCCCCTATCCGGTGACGCTTAGCCCGGCTGCCCCTACGGCTGCTAACTACACCGTACGAGTAATCAATGGCAGCTTCACGGTTCTGGCTCCCCCCGTTGTTCCTCTCACTTACACCGTCACCTTCATCGACTGGAACGGCGCGATGCTCGGAACATCCACGGGCGCTCCTGGCTTTAACGCCACAGCTCCTGTCAGCCCCGCGCGCGCGGGTTACACCTTTACCGGTTGGAGCACTGGCTTCACCAACGTCAACGGCAACATCACCGTTGTGGCAATCTATACACCAATCCCCGCACCGGTCGTGCCGTTCGTTCCTGCTGTCGTTGTGCCGGCAGCACCGGATCCCGCTCCTGCAGCACCGATACTCACACCCATCCCTGATGATCCCACACCTCTGGCGCCTGCTCCTACCCAAGAGCAGAACATCTCAGACCCCGAGCCTCCGCTTGCCGCACCTGATGGCACTTGGGCACTACTCAACCTTATCCTTGCCATCATCGCCATCATCTGCGCCTTTGCCCTGATTGTCGGTCTGGCTACCGGCAAACGCAAAAAAGAGCAAACGGGGCAGAGCGACCAGGAGAACAAGAACAAGAACGGGCATCTGTGGCGTGCGCTGGGCATCGTTTTTGGCATCGCGTCACCGGTGGTCTTTGCGCTGACCGAGAACATCATGCTTAGGATGATCATCGTTGATCAGTGGACCATCCTGATGGCTGTCATCACTGTTTTGCAGGTCACTTCGATGATCGTTTTGCGCAAGATCCGCCAAGATCGCAACGAGACACAGAACGCACAGGCATAGCAACTGCGCACCGATAACCCCGGGCCTTTCCAACAGGGAGGGCCCGGGGTTATTCGGAGAGCTGACAAAACCGCAGGTAGCACACCGAGCGCTACCTTTACTGAGGGGAGAGGAGGCCGCCTGGAATAATCGACGAGGGGTTAACCACGTTCCCACAACAAAACGAGGCTGAAAACGGACTCCTATGCCAGAATATGGGGCGCTTGACCACGTTGCGCGTCAGCAACGAGGCTGAAAACGGAGAAACCCGACTCCAAAACAAACGAGGTACACATCTTATTCCAAGGAGGTTTTCAGGTATGAAAAAACACACGAAACTGCTTTTATCCCTTGCACTCACATTTGTCATGGTATTCGCTTTTGCGGCTCCCGCCATGGCGGCTCCCAACGACAACGCAAACCAGAACCAGGACTTCTCCCAGAGCACGGTGGTAAGAGTTGCCGTCCCAGAAGCACCCGTGTATGTTGGCGAGCATGCCCAGATCACCGTATGGGTCGAGAACGGTGCCGACCGCGGGCTCCCGCAAGCCTCAATATACGTTAACGGACAAGAATACGCATACTGGGACGAGATCAGAAAGGGTGACACAGCGGCCTTAGCCTTTGCGATCGATACCACTCAGGCAGGCACGCAGTCCTTTACCATAGAGGTATGGACACGTTTGGGCAACACAAACTTCCAGCAGCTGCTCTATTCCGATACGATAACCGTAGAAGTCATCAAAAAAGGAATAACCGTTGAGGATATAGAGGATGCCCTGAGAGATGCGATTGGTAATGGAAGCATTCTGGATCTGGTAGCACAAGACAAGAATAGCTCGTCTATAACCCTCACCATCAACGGCGTGGACTATGTGTTTGTAGGTGGCAAGGGTATACCTAGTAGTAAGGTTCTCACCATCGATGGCGTAACCTTTACGATTTCCATGGCAGGTAACGGAAGAACCTGGTCGGTCACGCAAGCCTAAGCATCTCACCAACTACCTTAAAACAAGCCAGGGCACTCAACTCCCTGGCTTGTTTTTGTGTTGATCCACAGGCAGGCACCCAGCCGCCTCCCGCTTCCTCACGTCGCAGCAGATGTGTTATCGGGAGTCTTCCAACAGGGAGGCTCCGGGCTTATCGGCGAGGGACATTAATTGGGACAGTAATCGAGCGGTCTTTTGAGAATCCTCTTGACGGCGAACACCTGTTTCTGTTAGTCTGATAACCAGAAAGCAGAGCGAGCCATTATGTTTTCCTTGACGTTGCTTCTGGCAGCGCGAGTCCTCTCGAAACCCAACTAGACGCATACCCGCGTTTTACAGGGCTTTGGCGTTTGAACCTTGGCGTGCAAACCCTTATAGCGTGGAGGTTTCTTTATGCGTGCACGTAAGACTTCAACTGGAGGCGACAACAAACTAAGCGCCAGTCCCTTCTCTCCAACAAGTGATCTTTTATCTCGCAAGATACTGGCCTCACCCGGGCACGAGAACATCACCCGTGGGTTCATCCAGGATTTCCTTGCTATGGATATCGAGGAAGTGGTGATAACCAATCCCTATGACATCAAGAGCTATACGAGTGGTCTGCGTCAAGGTTTGCGGCAGACCATCGTGGATGTATCTGCTGTGGTATCCGGCGGCATACAGGTGGTCATAGAGATACAGGTGGGGCACATGGCAGGCTTTGATAAGCGGGCGCTTTATGGCGTGGCGGCACGCTATGTTGAACATCTGAACACTGCGCTAGAGGTTGGCAGAGGAGAGGCGGGCACCCTTGTTCCCGTCGCCACTCAAGTTGCGAATATCTCTGCTTCGCAAGTGACAAACGAAGAGAAATACAAGGCGCTCTGTCCGGTATACGGAATTAATGTTTTGACCGAGAATTACTTCGCTGGTGATGACGACGCCTATCGCTGTTTTGTTCTCTACGACACAGAACACAGACGTGGCTACGGACAAGACGGAGTCGACTTGATTCGCCTGGCGTTTCTAGAGATCGCAAAACAGGTTCATGGCAAAAGCCCCAACCTGTTATACTGGCAACAGCTCTTCAACAACGACCCGATTGACGATGCTGCCCCTGCCTACATCAGGCAAGCGGCAGCCATCATAGCAAAACAGAACCTCACGGCAGAGGAGGCAGCAGTGCTTACAGCTGAACAACTATGGCGCATGGATCGAGAGGCCGAGATGGACTGGGCCATTGAAGAAGGCTTAAGAAGGGGCAAGACGGAGGGCTTTAAGCAGGGCTTGGCGCAGGGTCTAGAACAGGGTCTAGAACAAGGTCTAGAACAAGGTCTAGAAAAGGGCCTAGAAAAAGGCCTAGAACAGGGCCTAGAGTTGGCTGCCAAAAATGCCCTCAGGAGAGGTGCAACGGTTGAATACATTCATGAGATTACCGGCTTAGACACAGCGGTTCTCTTGAAGCTTCAGCACCGATAGTACCAGCATCCATTCTTGTCCCTATAGGCGATGATTGTCTCGTTGATGGTGCAGCCGTCTGACTAGGGCGTACGTTTTCTCCGCAACCTTTGCGGTGCTTACAAAGCATATTCGGCGCAAAGGGCACTATCAGGATCAAAAAGCCAGCGTGAACGATATCCAGGAGCCCAGCTCGCCGTCGACGGAGATGCGTATGCCCTGCTCCTCGGCGATTGCCTGGGCGATTGACAGACCTAGGCCATAGCCGCCGGTCTCCCGTGAGCGCGACTCATCACTGCGATAGAAGCGGTCAAAGATGCGCGCGTATTCCTCCCGGGCTATGCCGACTCCTGTATTGTAGACGCAGAGCGTTGGCGTGCCCAGGGAGTTCTCGAGCGTTATCCGCACGGTGTCGCCTTCATCGGAGTGCTTCAGGGCGTTATCTATCAGGATGGCGATGAGTTGTCGGGTCTGAGCCTCATCTCCCATGAGGTTGAGGTCGGGCGCAAGGTCATACGTATAGCTGCGCTTCTCCTCAAAGGCGCGACTCTCGAATTCAAGCGCGACGCTCAGCGCCGTAGCGCTCAAATCGAACACAAGGCGCGGGGTTGCCATCCGCGCTTCATCTGAGCGGGCAAGGGTCAACAGGTTGCTCAGGAGTTGCCCCATCCGCTGTGACTGCTCCTTGATCTGTGTAAGCCGCTGGTTCTTGCCCGTCTCGTGCTCCAGCACCTCAACGTTGGTGGTGATGATCGTCAGCGGCGTGGCGAGCTCATGGCTCGCGTCTGAGACAAAACGCGACTGCCTGTCAAAGGCTTTCTGCACCGGTTTGATAATCCAGCGGGACAAGATCAGGGTGACCAGGAAGAGCAGCACGCAGGTGGTTACCGCAACAATCAGGGAGATATGCACGAACTGCCCCAGCATAAGCGTCTCGATGCCCCTTTGGGCAAAGGCGATGATGCTGCCGTAGTCCTTTTGGGCAACAAGGTATTGCAGCCCGTCCAATGTGCCGCTGCTTGTCTTGCTCGCAACCACCTGCTGCACATAACCAGACAGCTCTTCAAGACTGTACTCGAACATCATGTCCGTGTTGAGTTCCAAAACGGCTCCCTGATGATCGATCTTCGCATAAAAAAAGCGCCCCTGGCGAAAAAGCACCTCGGGGGCACCGATCGCCTGCCCGGAGCGGAGCTCAAAAGCAAAGCCCTGCCCCAGTTCTTGCCCCGGGAGAAGGACATGCTCATCCGATGTTGCGTACCTGCCCAAGGTCGCTGGCGCAAAGCCGTCCTGCTCGACAATCGCCTCCAGTATGCTCTGTGTCTGGCGCGAGCTGCTCGTCTGCATGAATACATTGAGTGTCGCGAATGAAACGACAAACACCAAGATCAGGATCCCCATGGTGATCGCCACGAACTTGATGCGCAGCTGCCGTATCATAAAACAACCTCGATCGAATAGCCCACACCGCGGGTTGCCTTTATCGTCAGATCCGATTGCACGGCTACCAGTTTTTTGCGCAAAAAGGAGACGTACACCTCGATGGCGTTGTATTCCGCCGTGTTCTCTGTACCCATGACCTCGTCGGCAAAACGGTCTTTGGGGATGATTCGCGGGTGGCTCTTCAGCAGCAGCTCCAAAATTAAGAACTCTCTGTTGCCAAGACGTATGGCTTGTCGCCCGTTTGAGAGCAGGTGGGTTGAGCAATCAAGCACGGTGTTGCCCAGCGCAATCTCATCGGCTATCAGCTCACCTTTGCGGCGGGTGATGGCACGCAGGCGCGCCAGCAGCTCCCCTGCGGCAAAGGGCTTTATCAAGTAGTCGTCGGCGCCAAGGTCAAGACCGGCGATCCTGTCGCCTACGCCCGCTTTGGCGGTCAGCAACAGCACCGGCGTTGCGACTCCTGCTGCACGCAGCGCACGCAGCACCTCGAAGCCGCTTTTGCCCGGCAGCATCACATCAAGGACAAGGGCGCTGTAGCTGCCCAGCAGCGCGTACTCCTGCCCGGTGATGCCATCAAATACGGCATCAACCTGGTAATCGTGCTGCTTCAGCAAGGCGACCAGTGCCTCAGAAAGCTGCCTCTCGTCCTCAACCAACAGGATTCTCATATCCCACCGTCTATCCCACCGTCTATCCCACCGTCTGTCCTGCCGTCCCGATGCGTCCTTGTTGCGTCCTTGGTGCTCCCTATCCAAAGGCGCCTGTCGTCATCATACGACAACAACGGGCTCGCTGTGCTCCATAGTAGGGCAAAAAGCTTGAAGAGAGCTTGAAGATGTGGCCGCCCTTCAAGCTACTTTCAAGTTCGCCTTGCTATTCTTGCCAGCAAACGACGTGATTCTACGGCAGGAAAGGGGAGCGGATAATGACCGCAGCAAGAAAACGCAGGAGGTGGCCCATTGTGCTTTTTGTGGCAGTGGTGGCGATAGCGGCAGCGGCCTGGTTTGTCTGGCAGCAGGTCGCAGCGCCCGGAGCAGGAGCGGCAACCACGTCTGCGGACATCATCTCGGTGGAGGCGACCACAGGCAGCATCACCACGACGGTTGTGGGTACCGGCAACATCGAGGAGAGTCTGCTTGAGGTAGCCGCCCCCGTTGGCCTGACCTATGAAGACCTGCTTGTCGAGGTGGGTGACGTGGTCGAAGTGGGAACCCCGCTTGCAAGGATCGATACCAACTCCGTCTCAGATGCCCTGGCAACGGCAAACGATGAGCTTGACGCGCTTGAGGACTCCCTTGACGCCTTAAGCGACAACGCGATGACCACGAGTTATGTTCTGTCTCCTACCTATGCCACGGTCAAACAGCTGCATATCGAAGCTGGCTCATCGGCGGCGGAGGTGGCGGCGGAGCACGGTGCTCTGGTGGTATTGGAGCTGCCGAGCGGAGCAGAACTCAACATCAAGAACACGACAGGCACGGTCTCAGAGCTCTATGTCTCTGAGGGATCGGTTGTCTACGAGGGCTCTTGGCTGTTCGCGCTTGAGACCCCTGAGGTGACCCAGACAGCGGAGAACCTCGAGGCGCAACGGAGCGCCAAGCTGGCAGAACTTGAGCAGCTCAGCACCCTGCTCTACGAGCCCACCGTCTATTCGGATGCTGCGGGCACCATCAGCAGCGTTTTTATCAGAGAAGGAGAGAGCTTTACTGCGGAGGACGGGGTTGCCGCACAGATCGTCTCGCCCGAGAAGGTGCAGATCACGGTAACGGTCGACGAGCTGGACATCGCCACGGTCAAGGCTGAGCAGACGGCAACGGTTGAGATCGAGGCGCTGCCCGGGATAAACTGCGCCGGTACGGTCACCGAGGTCACCGATTCCGCCTCTATCTCGGGTGGCATCGCCAGCTACTCGGCAACCGTGACCTTCGATAAGCCGGAGGGCTGCCTGACCGGCATGAGCGCGACGGCGACGATCGTCAAAGAGCGGAAAGACGAGGTCTTGACCATTCCCCTTGCCGCTGTTCAGGAATATGGCACGGCGGTATACGTCTACACCGCACTGGATGAGACGGGAGCGCTCAGCGGCGAGACACAGATCGAGACCGGGCTGTCCAACGGCACGAGCGTGGAGGTCACGAGCGGGCTCAGTGCCGGGATGATGGTGTATTACCGCCAGCAGACCAGCTCAGATGCAAACGCCTCGTTCACCGCTAACAGGAGCATGATGATGGGAGTCGCCCCCACCACGCAGATGAACGGCGGCGCACCCGTAGTGGGTGAGCAACGATGAGTGCGATGCTCGAACTTGTCGACGTCTACAAGATCTACCAGGTAGGCGACGAGGAGGTGCGCGCTCTCAATGGGGTCAACCTGCGCGTGAACGAGGGGGACTTTGTGGGCATCGTTGGCCCTTCCGGTAGCGGCAAATCCACGCTCATGCACATTTTGGGCTGTCTCGATGTCGCCGACTTTGGCACCTACTACCTTGACGGCCAGCCGGTCGAACACTTCTCCGCAAACGACCTGGCAACCATTCGCAACCTCCGTATCGGCTTTGTGTTCCAGAGCTTTAACCTCATCGGGCGTATGACCATTGAGGAGAATGTCGAGCTGCCCCTGCTCTATCGCCGGGTGAAGCCCGCGATGAGGCGCGCGCTGGTTGATGAGGCCCTGCATCAGGTGGGGCTGTACAATCGCCGCAAGCATACGCCTAGCAGCGTCTCTGGCGGACAGCAACAGCGTGCGGCCATTGCCCGCGCCATCGTCACTAACCCCTCGCTGATACTGGGAGACGAGCCAACCGGCAACCTCGATTCAAAGACCAGCGCGGAGATCATGGAGGTCTTTGAGACTCTGAGTTCGCAGGGCAAGACCGTTGTGCTCATCACCCATGATACGCAGGTAGCCTCGCGGGCGCGGCGCATCGTGCATATCATGGACGGGACGGTCAGTGAGGAGTCGATACGATGATCCTGCAGTCGCTTAAGATGGCCGGAAAGTCGATTCGCGCAAACAAGCCGCGGGCCCTTCTCACCATGCTCGGCATCATCATCGGGGTGATGTCGCTCGTGGTGCTGGTCTCGCTCGTTAACGGGGCGACCTCCTCAGTCACCAATCAGATAGCCAGCATGGGAAACGACATGCTCACCGTCTCGGTCAGCGATGACAAGGGCAAGCCGCTCAAACTCAGCGATTTAGAGCAGATTGCCGCGCTCGAAAGCGTTACGCTCGCTGCCCCTACCACCACCGCATCCGCCACCGCCAAACAAGGCGCGGACAGCTACTCGGTCTCAGTGACGGGAACAACCAATGCCTACTTCCACATCATGAAAAGCGAACTGGCTAAGGGGCGCTTTTTGCTTGACGCGGATCAGGAGAACAACTCGCGCGTCGTCGTCTTGAGCTACGAGACCGCCGATCGCATCTTCGGTCGCAGCGATGTGGTGGGGCAGACCCTCAAGATGGATGGGGTCAGGTATCTCATCATCGGCGTGTTGGTCGAGGATACCAGCCTGATGTCCTCCTTCTCGCAAACCTATGCGGTGTATGTTCCCTACAGCGTTGTTGAGCGGATGTCGTCTGGCTCGGGCGCAGGCGGTATGATGCAGGGCGGTGGCTCAGGCTCATCATCGGGAATCAGCAGCTTCTATGCGATGGCGAGCGAATCCAGCACTATCGCGCGAGCCCAAATCGAGCTGACCGTCGAGATGCTCGCGCGCTTTGGCAATGACGAGGATGCCTTCAGCATCCGCAACCAGAGCTCGCTGTCTGAGACGCTCAGCTCCGTGACGGATACCTTCGCCCTTTTGCTCGGCGGCATTGCGGCCATATCGCTGGTGGTTGGCGGCATCGGCATCATGAACATCATGCTTGTCTCCGTTACCGAACGTACGCGCGAGATAGGCATCCGCAAGGCGATCGGTGCCCGCAAAGCGAGCATCACGCTGCAGTTCCTCATTGAGGCACTCGTTATCTGCCTCATTGGCTGCTTTATCGGCATCGTGGCATCGGGGCTGGTTCTCATGGCGGTCAACCTTGCGTCTGGCACCAGCTCCTATACCTTTTCTGGCGAGATACTGCTCATCGCGGTTGCCTTCTCGACCTTCATCGGCATCGTGTTTGGTCTGTATCCCGCCAACAAGGCGGCGCGAATGCGCCCGATCGATGCCCTACGGTATGAATAACGTGTCCCAACAGCAATAAAACGATTGGAGAGAAAACCATGAACGAGCACAACAACCCAGAGAGCACGACAGCACAGGCCCCGGCAATCGCACAGACGATCGCACAGGCCCCGGCACCAGCAGCGGCATCGGCGGAGAATCTCCACCCCTATCCAGGCTCACTGTCCGCTGAGACTCAGGCGCGAGCACCCCTGGGTTTCAAGCCGTCCTTGAGTGGCGGCATCAGGGCGGTGCATCTCGTCGTTATCATCGTGCTTTTGGTCCTGATTCTGGCCGTGAACTCCGTCTCGCTTGCCACGCAGTTCTTCGCCCCCGCCGCAAACAGGGTTTTCAACATGGACACCATGCCGCAGGGCTCCTTCAACTTCGAAGGCTCCAACTCAGGCCCCGGCACCGTCACTACCCCCAACTCAGGCCCCGGCACCGTTACTACCCCCGGCGCTGGCTCCATCTAAACCGTCGTTTTTGCGCAGAAGGGCGGGGCGCTCAGCCCAGGTTGAACCCCGCCCTTCTGCGCGCTAATGAACCCTCAGCACCAGGTAGGTGTTGAGGTTGTCTGTTCGTCCGTCTGAGGCAAACCGAGAAAGCACGGTCGCCCTGTCTGCGACCACTGCGGCCAAGTGGTCGATCTCCGGCTCGCTGAAGCTGTGGCAGTAGCGGTATACCCCTGGGGTGTCCTTCCAGCCCAGCAGGTAGTCACCGCTCTCAAGCGGGGGCAGGCTCAGTTCTGCCCGTGCGCGCTCGTGGGTGACCTGGGCCTTTGCCGCCAAGGCCGTGTTGCTAAGAAACTGCCAGAGCGCCACGACAACATAACCGCCGGGGCGCGTCTGCCGCACGAGGCTGAGCAGAATGCGCTCGCGCCACGTGGCCAGCGGCACATGGTGCATGAAGCCAAAACAGACCGAAAGATCACACAAAGGAGCGTTGTAGCGCTCGTTGAGCTTTGGCCCCTCTTGCAACGCAGCCAGCACATCCAGGCTTTGATACCGCACGGCTGGCGCCTGCGGTACCAGCGCGTCACAGTTATCCACGGCATAAAACGTGATGGTCGCTGCCGGAAACTCGCTCGCCAAAAAGGATTCGAACCTAAGATTGCCACAGGCCAGGTCGAATACTGAGAAGACCGGGGCTTCTCCCGCACAAAGCTCGCCCAAAACATCAAGATTCTGCCACCCATGCCACGGGTGCTCGCGTGTTGAGGCAAAGGACTCGCACTGCTCCGCATAAAAGCGGGTGTTGAGTTCACAGAGTATTTGGGCGGTCTGGCTATTCATACGGCATCGCTCCCATTGTATCCTATAGAATGGTCTGCGCCATGGAAACACTGCTTTTGCACATACTGAGTGATCTCAAGCGCACGGGAAGCTTGGACGACAAAGCGCTCGCGAAGATCATCCATGCGCACAACAAGGAGCAGGGCAGCAACGAGAAGCACTTCTCCAAAAAGAGACTTTTGCCCTATTACCTCAAGGTCAGAGAGCAGGATCCCGAGCGCTGGGCAACCTGGGGCATCGACCCGGCATCCGAGCAGCTGCTGGTGCAGACCCTGCAGGTCAAGCCGCGCCGCACGGCCTCGGGAGTTGCCACCATCACCGTGCTGACCAAGCCTTGGCGTTGTTCAAGCGACTGCCTCTATTGCCCCAACGACCTGCGCATGCCCAAAAGCTATCTGAGTGACGAGCCCGCTTGCCAGCGCGCCGAGCGCAACTATTTCGACCCCTACCTGCAGGTGGTTTCACGGCTGCGCGCCCTGACGCATATGGGGCATGCCACGGATAAGATCGAGCTCATCGTGTTGGGCGGTACCTGGAGCGACTACCCGCACGGCTACCAGATCTGGTTTATAACCGAGCTGTTCAAGGCGCTCAACGATGGCGAGGAGGGAGAGGCAAACGCCAGGGCGCGCCGTGCCTTGTATAGGGAGAAGGGCCTGAGCAACCGCGAGAAAGAGCTGCTTGATGCCGCCGCCGCCATGCAACATGCGGTGGACAAGGGCGCGCTGAGTTACAACCAGGCATTCGCACAGCTCTATGACGGCAATGAAGCCTGGATCAGCGTCGCTGCCGAGCAGGTTGCCAACTTTGAGCAGCTGACTGAGCAGCATCGCGTCAATCAGCGCGCGGGGCACCGCGTGGTGGGGCTGGTAGTCGAGACGCGCCCCGACACCATCACCAGCGAGAACCTGACCTTGCTCCGCCGCCTTGGTTGCACCAAGATACAGATGGGTATCCAGAGCCTGGACCCCGATCTTCTGCGCCTGAATAGCCGCGGTGTGAGCGTGGAGCGGATACAGGAGGCGTTTGCGCTGCTGCGACTCTTTGGCTTCAAGATACACGCGCACTTCATGCTCAACCTGCTGGGCGCGACCGTTGCCGCTGACAAGCGGGACTACCTGCGCCTCGTGACGGAGCCTGCCTATGTGCCGGACGAGGTGAAGCTCTACCCCTGTTCGCTGGTGCGCGGCACGGGGCTCGTCGAGCGGTATGAGAGCGGAGCCTGGCAGCCCTACAGCGAGGAGGAGCTGCTCGATGTCTTGTGTGCGGACACGCTCAACACACCGCCCTACCTGCGGATATCGCGGATGATACGGGATATCAGTGCCCAAGACATCGTGGCGGGCAACAAGAAGGCCAACCTGCGGCAACTGGTGGAAGGCAGGATCAGGGAGTCTGGCAAGCAGGTAGATGAGATACGCTATCGGGAGATCAGCACCGACGAGACCGATTTTAAGAGCCTGCGATGTAAGACCCTGGCGTACAAGACCTCGGTGACCGATGAGCATTTCTTGCAGTGGGTCACACCACAGGGCAGGATCGCGGGGTTCTTGCGCTTGTCTCTGCCGGATGCCGATTATGTGCTCAGGCACCAGAAGTCGCTGCCCATCGGCCCGCACGAGGCCATGATACGAGAGGTGCACGTCTATGGCGCGGTGGCCAAGCTGCACAGCATCAGCGCAGGGGCTCAACACCTGGGTTTGGGCAAGCAGCTGATCGAGGCCGCCTGCAAAATCGCCCAGGCAAACGGTTATGACAAGGTCAACGTCATCAGCTCGGTGGGGACGCAGGAGTATTACCGAGCCATAGGGTTTAACAACAACGGGTTGTATCAGCAAAAAATCCTGTAGCAGGCACCCCTGACCGGCTGTCTTGCCAGGAGCTCCTTGGCGCCGCGTTGGCTGCTCGTCAGCCGCTCGCGGCGCTTATAAAACCCGGTTTTCTCCTCAATTGTTTAAAATGTCATACAACATACACAGTCTCTCCCAAGAAATGACAAGCGTCTTGCTTTGAACCCACATCTTTTAATGCTATAGTACAGAACTAATTAAATTGCTGGTTTTGTGGTTCAGTAAGAAGCGGGAGAGTACATGAAGATAACACGAAGAACCGATTATGCGATCCATCTCTTAGCGGATCTCTCGAGGCAACCCGAGAAACCTCAAGGTCTGAGGAATCTTGCCGATAAGCACAAGGTGACCTATGCCTTTGCTCGCACGGTGCAACAGGGCTTGCTCAAGGCGAGTCTCATCAAGACTTCGCGCGGCATCAACGGCGGCATCGTCCTTGCCAAGCCGCTTGATCAGATTACCTTGCTCGAAGTGTTTGAAGGTGCACAGGATCCGCTGGAGGTGACCTTTGAGAACAAGGGATCGTCCTGGTGCAGCTGCGAGGGTGATACCTGCTTCACAGACGACCTGTGGCTCTCGTCAAAGAAGGTGCTGCGGGACCACTTTGCGACCATCACCTTGGGTGACCTGATTGATTCACACTAGCGCCCCCACGGGCTCTGGTGCCCCTCACAGGTACCCTCGCTAGTTTTGGTGCCTCACTGCGCCCCTCACGGGCGCCATCACACCAGAACCTTAGCCGGTGCCTCTCGAGGGTCGGGATGCCAGGTCTCATCACTCAAGCCTCCCTCTGTGATAACGGCGGGAGGTTGTTTGGCATAACGGGCTGTGCCCTGCGCGGCCACGGTTCCGTCTTGCAGCAACAGCAGCCCTTCGCCCTCGAATGCCATGCCAGTCGAGCGGGTGATATGGGCGACGACCCGCAGCTGCTCGCCCAGTGGCACAGGCTTGCGGTACTTGATGTTCAGCTCCATGGTGACACCAAACACCTCTGGCTGCGCGACTTGGATGGCGCGCCCGATTGTCTCGTCAAGAATCGCCGCGATAATGCCGCCGTGCACACGCTCAGGGTAACTCTGGTGCTCGTCGAGTGTATCAAACACGGCGCAAAGCCCGCCGTCCTCCAGCTCCAGAAAGTGCGTATGCAGGCCATGCGCGTTTTTCTCACCACACACGAGGCACATGCTCGAGACGTTCTGCGAGCCCGTCACTCCAACTTCGGTCAACTCATGTTTCATGGCAGGCGCCTCTCACGTTCGCATTGTGTATAATCCTCTAACAGGGTTTGCGCGCCGGTTAGTGTGTCCGTTTGCGCTGCCTTGATGATAAACCAAAACCGCCCGCTATCCAACCAAAACGGAGTGATTGCCATGACAGACGAAACGAGTATCGATCCCACTGCCCCTACCAGCGCAAGCAAGCAGGATGCCCCCGGCGATGCCGCCCAGAAAATAGGAATCGGCGAGCTGATAGAGGGCGAGATGAGTTCTGAGGATGCCTTGGAGAAGGTCGTGCTCTACGCCTTTGACGAGGCGCGCGAGAAGCTGGCGCAAGGGGGCATCTTCGAGCCGTTCACCGTCATCATCAGCGGCGAGAACCTCTACATCGAGAGCCATCCCGGTGAAGACGCGGTAGAGTGCTTCAACTCGGCGCGCAAAACCGTGTTCCAGATGGAGAACCAGGCCGATGCCTACGTGTTCTGCTACGACGGCTACGTCGATCTGGAAGACGGCACGCACGACGCGCTGGTTGCCGAGACCGCGAGCAAGGGCGACGATGCGGGCGAGGCCTATGCTCAGCTCTACACCGAGGACGACGACGGCATCACCTTTGAGGACGAGACCCTCTACAGCTTGGGAGAAGCCCCCACACTCTTTGGCGCCGAGGAATTCACGCCCGAGCAGCTTGAGGTGGAGGAGTAAGCGTTGAGCCTGCTCGCGACTCCCGTTGACCCGCGCCTTTTGCCGCCTGTATCGCGGAGAAATCCGGGCGCTCCGTGGTAGCAGCCGTCGCTCCTGCCGCTTCTTTGGCGCCCGCCCTGGAGGCCCTGCTGATTCCCGGCACCGATGACGACGTGGTGCAGCGCTACGCAACACTCGCTGAGCGCGCGAAGGAGGCCACCTTTGGCACGGCAGAGCCCGAATACGTGGTGCTCGATACCGAGACAACCGGCTTTGACCCCCACAGCGACGCGCTGATCGAGATCGCGGCTGCCCGCGTGAGCGGACCGCGGATACTCGAGCGCTTTTCGACCTTTGTTGACCCGGGGCGCCCGATTCCGGCACTTATCAGCGAGCTCACCGGCATCAGCGACGCGGACGTTGCGGGTGCACCCGATGCTGCCCGTGCGGTCAAACAGCTGATCGAGTTTGTGGGCGATTGCGCGGTAATCGCACACAATGCCCCCTTTGACCACTCGTTTATCGCGGCCAATGCGCCTCACAGATGTGCGTTGGTTGACGAGCAGCCCTGGATCGACACGGTGGAGTTGGCGCGCATCGCCCTGCCGCGCCTCAAGCAGTACAACCTCATGATGCTGAGCGAGGCCTTTGGGGTGACGCCCTCGACGCACCGCGCCATCGATGACGTGGAGGCGCTCTGCGGCATCTGGCGCGTGCTGCTGGTGGCTCTAAGCGACCTGCCGCAGGGGCTCCCGCGCTTCTTGGCGGAGTTGTTCCCGCAGACGGAGTGGCATCTGCGCGCCGCCTTTGAGCTCGTGGCCTGGCAGGACGAGGCATCGGGCGGGGCACCAGCGCGCTTCAACCTTTCGACAACGCGCTCTGAGCGCCTGCGCACGCTGCCAACCCAGCAAAAGCACGATGCCTTTGACCTTGAGCGCGACTTCGTGCCGCTTGTGCCGGTGGATGCACAGGAGCTCGCCGATGCCTTTTCATACGAGGGCCTGATAGGAGGCATGTATCCCGGCTATGAGCCACGCGGTGAGCAGGTCGAGATGGCCTGTGAGGTGGCACGTGCTCTGCGCGAAGGCAGCTTCACCGCCATTGAGGCGGGCACGGGCGTGGGCAAGTCGGTAGCATACCTCCTGCCGCAGGCGCTCTTTGCCCAGCGCAACAAGGTGACCTGCGGTATCGCCACCAAGACCAATGCCCTGCTCGACCAGCTGGTCTACCAGGAGCTGCCGCGCCTCTCCGCGCTGCTTGCGGGTGGTATCCAATATGTGGCGCTCAAGGGCTACGACCACTATCCCTGCCTGCGCAAACTCATGACCTTGGCGCAGGAGGATCGTGCGTTTGAGCACACCTCTGCCCCCGCGCTGGTGGCCACGTTGCTGAGCTTTGTGAGCCAGAGCTCACAGGGCGATATGGACTCCGTGAGCCTGTTCTGGCGCGAGGTGGCCCGCCACGATGTCTGTGCCAGTGCGGACGACTGTTTGCACCATAAGTGCCGGTATTATCACCACTGCCTGCTGCATGGCGCGCGCAAGCTCGCGCAAAACGCCGATATCGTGGTAACCAACCATGCGCTGCTGTTTTGCGATGTGATGGCGGATAACGGCATCCTGCCACCCATCCGCCACTGGGTGGTGGACGAGGCGCATGCCGTTGAGGACGAGGCGCGCCGCCAACTGAGCGTTGCGCTCGACACGCGCACGGTCATGGCTACCACCGACGGCCTCCTGCACTACGGCGGCGCCTTTGCGACCCTGCGGCGCCTGGCCGTTGCCTTGAATGGCGGCGGCTTGCTGGTTGACAAGGTCGATGCCGCGCAGAGCGAGGCGCAGGCGCTGGCAGCGATAAGCGAGTCGTTCTTCTCGTACGTCAAAGAGCTCTGCGTTCTGGGCGAGAAGAGCAGCTACGATCAGATTGATCTCTGGATCAACGAGACCGTGCGCAGTAGCGGTCCTTGGGGTGTTGTGGTTTCGACGGGCAGGGCGATGGCCACGCGCATCGACACGCTCTGGAACGCCTGCCGCGACATCCTGGCCACCTGCGCGCAGTATAACGAGCTGACGGAGGCGGCAAGCGACCTGGCGGGCCTCACCTCGGAGCTTAAGGCGGAGCGAGACGCGCTCGTTTGTATCCTCGATGGTGAGGACAGCAGCTACGTGTATTCCGCGGAGCTCAATCGCCAGCTCGATAAGCACACGGACAGGCTGGTTGCCGCGCAGATTGACATCGGCGCCGTGCTGCTCGAACATTTTTATCCCAACGAGAAGACCGTGGTGTTTGCCTCGGCCACCATGGCCGCTGGCGAGAGTTTTGACTACTTCATGCAGGGCTGCGGTATGGATCGCCTGCCCCCTGAGCGCCGCAATACCGTGCAGCTCGAGTCGAGCTATGACTTTGACGGCAACATGGCGGTCTTTTTGCCCAGCGACCTGCCCGAGCCCACCGCGCCAGGCTATGGCGACAGTCTGGAGCAGCTGTTGCTCGAGGTGCATCAGGCGATGGGCGGCAGCGTGCTCACGCTCTTCACCAATCGGCGCGAGATGGAGAGGCTCTATGGCAGTCTCAAGCCACAGCTTCAGGCAGCAGGGCTGATCCTGCGCTGCCAAACACGCGGCACCAGCGCCAAGCGCCTGCGTGACGAGTTCTTGGCCAACGAGCAGATGAGCCTCTTTGCCCTGCGCTCCTTCTGGGAGGGCTTTGACGCGCCCGGCGATACCCTGCGCTGCGTGGTGATACCGCGGTTGCCCTTCAGCAAGCCTACCGACCCGTTGCAGCAGGAGCGCGCCGTGCGTGAGCGCGATGCCTGGCATCGCTACGTGTTACCCGTTGCGATAATCGACCTCAAGCAGGCGGCAGGGCGCCTTATCCGCAGCTCGACCGACACGGGAGCGCTCATACTGGCCGATGCCCGCCTGCTCACCAAGCGCTACGGCAAGCTTTTTCTCAAGGCTCTGCCTTCTCAGCAGCATTACATCGAGGACACGCAGGCGATAGCCGCGCACCTGCGGCGGTTGTAATGCAGTCCGCATATACGCATTCATATTCTTCTGCTCTCCTGTTGACGAAAAAAGGCTGAATATCTGCTCTGAAAATGCAACAATGGACAGTAGTTATAAAAGCGAGGCGCAGTCGATGACGACCAGTCATAAAACTTGTGGAAGCTTCTGAACGGATAAAAGTGGTGGGAGAATTGCTCAGATTCTGGCTTGATGACCACATTGTTGTAGCAGGCGATGAGTTTGTGAGCGCGCTGTGAAGGCATGACTTTTGGAGGCAGTTGCAATGATAGATGATCTGGCAGTCATCCTCAGTGAGGGTGAGAGCTACACAGTAGAATTCAAGGGAACGCCGGACAAGTCGCTCCCGAGCGAGGTCTGCTTCACCAATGCCGGAGCCTTGTTCTTTAGGACAAACGATGAGGACGTGATGTTCCGTCATGCGGGAACCGTCTGCGCTTTGTATAAAGGTACGGACAAGGCATATCTCGGAGAGAACCGCGTTGACTGCAAAAGATATTGATTGAGAAAGGACACGCACATGAACATCTTGGTATTGGGCGGCGGCGGCAGGGAGCATGCCATCGTGACATCGCTGGCGGCCTCACCTGACGCAGGGAGCATCTATGTTGCACCCGGCAATGGTGGCAGCGCTCCTGGCACGGTTACGGTGACGCTTGACAACTTGGATGCCGCCGCGGTTGTCTCCTTTGCACAGAAACACGATGTCGGGCTTGTGGTCATCGGGCCCGAGGCACCTTTGGTTGCGGGCGTTGCAGACGCGGTGCGTGCCGCGGGTATCGCCGCCTTTGGTCCCGGGGCTGCCGGTGCCCAGTTGGAGGGCAGCAAGCGGTTTAGCAAGGAGTTCATGGAGCGCCACGCGCTGCCCACGGCGGCCTTTGGCAGCTTTACCAACGCGGCTGAGACGCTGGCCTACCTTGAGCGCGTCGGCGCACCCATCGTGGTCAAGGCCGACGGTTTGGCTGCCGGCAAGGGCGTGACGGTTGCTGCTACGCTCGACGAGGCACGCGCCGCCATCGCGGAGTGCTTTGACGGGCGCTTTGGAGCGGCGGGAGCCACCGTGGTGATCGAGGAGTTTCTCACTGGCCCCGAGTGCTCGCTGCTCGTCTTCACAGACGGCACCACCACTTTGCCCATGGCACCCGCCCAGGATCACAAGCGCGCCTTCGAGGGCGACACAGGCCCCAACACTGGCGGCATGGGTGTCTATTCGCCCGTGCCCATCGTGACCAACGAGGAGCTGGCAGACATGCAGGCGCTTATGGAGAAAACCGTGGCAGCCCTCACCAGCGAGCACATCGACTACCGCGGCGTCCTCTATGGCGGCTTCATGCTCACGCCCGCAGGCCCTCGGCTGCTCGAGTTCAACGCTCGCTTTGGCGATCCCGAGACACAGGTGATCCTACCGCGCCTCAAGACCGATCTGCTTGAGGTCATGCTGGCTGTGGCAAACGGCTCCCTAGCAGATGTGCAGCTTGAGTGGGACGATGCCTGGGCGGTGAGCGTGGTGCTCGCCAGCGCCGGTTATCCCGGCGATTACGCAAAGGGCCTGCCCATCACCGGCATTGATGCTGCAGAAGCACTGCCCGGCGTGACCGTCTATCACGCAGGTACCAAACGCTTTGACGACGGCACGCTGGTGACCGCCGGAGGTCGCGTGCTCAATGTGACGGCGCTGGGCAGCAGCTTTCAGGAGGCCCGCGCCCTGGCCTACCAAGCCACAGAGCTCATTGACTTCGAGGGCAAGCAATACCGCCGCGACATTGGCAAGAGAGCTCTTGGCGGTCGTTCAGCTTGGGAGCGATAATGCCAAACGACCAACTCTTAGAGACGATACTCAGTTCAGCTCGCGCCTATAGCGGCTCCTTTCTCAACATCGACCAGTTGGATGTCGAGCTGCCCAATGGGCACCGCGCGGTGCGTGAGGTACTGCGCCACCCTGGGGCGGTGGCCATCATCGCCGTCGACCGCGACAATCGCGTGCTCCTGGTGCAGCAGTACCGCACGGCGCTCGAGCGCATCACGCTCGAGATACCCGCCGGCAAACTCGAGCCGGGTGAGGACTGCCTCGCCTGCGCCAAACGTGAACTTGCGGAGGAAACCGGGTACACCGCGCACGAGATGCGCTACCTGGCTCCCATAGCCATCGCCGCTGGTTACAGCGACGAGATTATCCACCTGTTTTTGGCAACAAACCTGGAGGCAGGCGAGGCCAACCCTGACGAGGACGAGTTTGTCGCCTGCCAATGGATGCTGCTTGAAGATCTGATCGACGATGTACTCGACGGCAAGGTGGAAGACTCAAAGACGGTCATCGCCGCCCTTCTCTGCGATGCCATCAGCCGACGACTCTAGAAAGTTATTGGCTTTGGGCTGGTAGGGCAATAGGTGAGCATCGAACGGCGCGCTGACGGCAAGCCGTGGAACATCGGTCTGCATCACCCCAAAAGCGAGCTCCGCGAGGGCATCTTCGCCGTGGTGGCAAGCGAGCAGGACAAAACGAGCACGGATACTATGAAAAGAACAGGTGAAGCCTCCCATTTGCAACAAAGGCGTTCAAAGACGCAACGTGGGTTATTGGCGATAAAATCAGTTCTGTTGAGGATATCTTATAGCCGCCTCGAAATCACAGCTCGGATAGATCATTGTAAAACGACCCCGGTGTTCATATCCGGGGTCGTTCCCAAT
>JAITTM010000086.1 GCA_031286975.1 Coriobacteriales bacterium | reverse complement strand
GAAGAGCTCGCCGACATAAGCGACGCGGAGAAGACCGATATTTCCGCCATTGAGGGCAGCATCGACTTCGAGGGCATACATTTTGGTTACACGCCCGAGAAGATCGTGATCGACGACTTTAACGCCAGCATCAAACCGGGACAAAAAATCGCGCTGGTGGGGCCCACGGGTGCTGGCAAAACCACCATCGTCAAGCTGCTGATGCGCTTCTACGACGTGAACAGCGGGCGTATCCTCATCGATGGACACGACATCCGCAGCTTTAAGCGCGACGACCTGCGCTCACTCTTTGGCATGGTGCTGCAGGACACTTGGCTCTATACCGGCAGCATTGCCGACAACATCCGCTACGGCAAGCTCGATGCCACCGATGAGGAGGTGCAGGCCGCAGCCCGTGTTGCCCAGGCCGACCACTTCATCTCAACGCTGCCCGATGGCTACAACATGCAGCTCAACGAGGAGGCAAGCAACGTGAGCCAGGGGCAAAAGCAACTGCTCACCATCGCGCGCGCCGTGCTGCACGACCCCAAGATACTCATCCTGGACGAGGCGACCTCCTCTGTGGACACGCGCACCGAACTTCTCATCCAAAAAGCGATGGATAACCTCATGGTGGGGCGCACCAACTTCATCATCGCGCATCGCCTCTCAACCATCCGCAATGCCGACCTGATCCTGGTGATTGACAACGGCGACATAGTCGAGCAGGGCAGCCACGAAGAACTGCTCGCCGCCAACGGCTTTTATGCGTCCCTCTATAACTCACAGTTCGAGGGCGCCGCGTAAGGAGCGCACAAACGGAGGGCTGGGAGCAGCGTGTGTCAGAGTGGGCGGATCAGACCGCGCTCAGGCTGTGCCAATTGCACAGTCCAGGAATCTTTGCTCTGCGAATCTTTGCTTTTGTTCCGCGCTTTTGCGCTACACTGCAACATAGAAGCAAAGAGCCTCTTGGTGAAGGCGACGCTTTGGTTGGGGTTTGCCGCTAATCCTTGTGGATTGGCGGCTTTTTCTTTCCCTGCATCCTACTGTGGAGCAGATCGATGACGGAGGAGGAAAAAGGTTTGTTATACTGGAAAACCGCGAAGGATCGTGGTGAGAGGGGCGCAAAAGGGTGATGAGCAGAAAGCTTAGCTGATTTGTTAACATTGGGCAGGTCATGTGTCTTGCTTGCAGAATGACACATGAAACATACAGAGCGCACAGGAAAGGAAGGGCCGATGAAGCGACGAATCCTCTTGTATCTTGCTTTGGCAATGGCGCTCGGAGGCGCACTGTTCTTGGGAGCCTGCGCTGGCGGAGGCGCCGAGAACGGTGAGCGAGCCGACGGCCTGATAATCACCAACACTGTGCTGGGCACAGGCGCCGAGGCAAAAGTCGGCGACACACTGGCGGTGCACTACATTGGCAGTTTTGAAGATGGTACCGTGTTTGAATCCTCCTACGATGGCGGCGTACCCATCGAGTTCGCTCTGGGTACCGGCAGAGTCATCAAAGGCTGGGATGAGGGCATCGTAGGCATGCAGGTGGGCGGCAAACGCACCCTTGTCATCCCACCCGCCCTGGGTTATGGCGACACGGACTACGGCTCCATTCCCGGCGGCTCGACGCTGGTGTTCGAGGTCGAGCTGATGGACATCAAATAGCATGGCACCCAAACCGGCAGACAACCCCGCCGCAGGAGCCGCGCCCGCGCCCCAATCCACGCGCGAGCTCTGCATGGGCAACCAAGCCATCGCCTTGGGTGCACTGCGCGCCGGTGTTAACTTGGTTTGTGGCTATCCAGGCACCCCCTCAACCGAGGTGCTCGAAACCCTTGCCGCGCGCAACCCCGGCAGCGTGCATGTGGAGTGGTCGACCAACGAGAAGGCGGCTCTCGAGGTGGCCATCGGCGCGAGTTTTGCCGGCGCCCGCACGCTGGTGACCATGAAGCAGGTGGGGCTCAACGTGGCCAGCGACCCCTTGATGAGCCTGGTCTACCTGGGCGTTAAGGGCGGCATGGTGCTCTTGGTGGCAGATGATCCCGGCCCCATCAGTTCACAGACCGAGCAGGACACCCGCCAGTTCGCGCAGTTTGCCAAGGTGCCCGTGTTTGACCCCGCCACGCCAGAGGAGGCCTTTGCCATGGTGCAGGAGGCCTTTGAACTCTCGGAGAAGTTTGAGACGCCGGTGATCCTGCGCCCCACCACGCGCGTCTGCCACGGCAGCGCAGCCCTCGACATCGAGCTGAGGTACACGCCGCACGCCATAAGCGGCTTTGAGCGCGACCTGCGCTGGGTGGTCTTTCCGCGCCGCGTCTTTGAGGGCCATTTGCAGACGCTCGAACGTCTTTCACTAATAACCACAGGCTTTGACAGCTACGAGCGCAACCTTGTTGAGACAATCGTGTTGGAGCCCGCAGAAGCCAGGGATGCTGGGGATGAAGACGAGGACGAGATGCTGCCGATTGTTGGCAAAATGCGTGAAATACGTGAGCGAGCCTTGAACGCGTTTGGCTTTAATCGGTGCCTCCCCGTGCTTGGCATCGCGGCTGGCGGCATCAGCCACGCCTACCTGCGCGACGCGCTGGCGCTCCTGCAACGCGAGCAGGCGCTTGCACTTGAGCAGCCACTTGCGCTGCGTCTGTTCAAAGTGGCCACACCGTTTCCTTTTCCTGAGCAGCGCGCCCTGGCGTTTTTGGACGGTCTGGACGAGGTGCTGGTGTTTGAGGAGCTCGAGCCCGTTATCGAGCGCGAGCTCCTGCTCCTGGCGGGCAAGCACCACCTGCCCGTAACCCTGCGCGGCAAACTCACGCACGACACCACCCTCGCTGGCGAGAACTCCGTGTCAACCATCGCGGAGCAGATTGTGGCGTGGCTTGAGCGGGTTGCATCCCCGGGCTTATCCCCGGCTGTTTTGCCTGCCGCTGCCTCGCCTGCTGCCGCTGCCTCTGCTGCTGCTGCCTCGCCCGAGGTAGCTCCGCCCTTGCCTGTCAGGCCACCGGTGTTGTGTGCGGGATGCCCGCATCGAGGGGCGTTTGCGGCGGTCAAGCGGGCGTTGCGAGGGCACGCGGCCACCTTTAGCGGCGATATTGGCTGCTACACCCTGGGCAATGCGCTGCCGCTTGACATGGTGGACACCTGCGTGTGCATGGGTGCCGGATTTACCGTGACCCAGGGCCTGCAATGGGCGGAGCCCGACGTGCTGCACCTGGGTTTTGTGGGTGACTCTACCTTCTTTGCCAGCGGACTCACCGGCGTGGCAAACGCCGTCTACAACCAGGCGGACGTGACGCTTTTTGTGCTCGACAACTCCACCACCGCGATGACGGGGTCACAGCCGCACCCTGGCACCGGCCTGCGCATGAGCAGCGATGCCAGTGAGCGCGACGCAGCAAATGCCCTGCGTATCCCCGCCGTGCTCCAAGCCCTGGGCGTGGCGCACGTTGCCATTGCCAACCCCTTTGACTTTGCAACGAGCGTCGCCACGGTCACAGAGGCGGTCGCCGTCAGGGGCGTGAGCGCCGTGGTGTTCAAGGCTCCCTGCATCACCGTGAGCAAACCGCGACCCCAGCCCAGCGTCAACGCGCAGCGCTGCACCCTCTGCCGTGCCTGCATCAACACCTTAGGCTGCCCCGCGCTGGTGGTGCGCCCGAGCGAGGCGGCACAAAAGGGCAGCACCGTGGCGGTGGACGCCACCCTCTGTTATGGCTGCGACCTCTGCGTGCAGCTTTGCGCCTTTGGCGCCATCGAGCGGCAGGTGATGCCTGATGCCTGACATCATCGTTGCCGGCGTGGGCGGCCAGGGCACCGTTCTGGCATCCAAGCTCATCGCGCATGCCGCGCTGGCGCAGGGCTCCCTTGTGCGCACCGCCGAGACCATCGGCATGGCGCAGCGCGGCGGCAGCGTGCTGGGCCACGTGCGCATCACGGCCCAAGCCAACCACGCAGCCGGGGCGCAGGCGGCCGGGACGGCGCAGGCGGCGGCGCTGGAAGCCAGGACAACCGGAACAACCGGGGCGGCCGTCCCAGCGGATACGGCAGCGGATACAACCGGGCGCAATCCCCTTGGCGCCCCCCTCAGCCCGCTCGTCCCTCCGGGCGGCGCAAACCTGCTCATCGGCTTTGAGCCAGCTGAGACCCTGCGGGCGCTACCCTACCTCCGGCAGGGCGGCACGGTGGTCACGGCGCAGCACGCCATCGCGCCACCCACCGCCACGCTCGACGGCAGCGACTACAACGGCAACGCACAGCTCGCCTACCTCGCACGCTGCGCGCAAAGCGAGCGCATCGGCAAGCTCGTGACCTTAGACGACGAGAGCATCTGCCAACAGTGCGGCACGAGCCGCGTGCTCAACGTTGCCCTGCTGGGCGCGGCTGTGGGCGCGGGTGCCCTGGCTTTCTCGGCAGTCGAACTTGCCTTTGCCCTTGAAGCTCTGGTCAAGCCGCGCTTTGTTGCTCTTAACAAACGAGCGCTGACGCTAGGTATGCAGGAGGTGCTTGCAGCCAACATCCTCGAAGCATATGGCACACGTATAGGAGAGCAACCATGAAACCGGAGACTTGGGAGCAGCTGCGTTGCCTGCTTGCCACCATCAAGAGCACGAGCCCCTTTTATGCCCGCAAGTTCAACGCCGTGGATATGGGCGATGTCCAATCTCCAAGCGACTTCGAGGCGCTCCCCTTTACCACCAAAGACGACCTGCGCGACGCCTACCCGCTGGGTTTACAAGCTGCGCCTGACGAGAAGATCGTGCGCATCCACTCGTCGTCCGGCACAACGGGCACACCCGTCATCCTGCCCTATACCGCCAAGGACGTGCAGGATTGGGCAATCATGTTCGCCCGCTGCTACCAGATGGCGGGCGTTACCCCGCTCGATCGCGTGCACATTACACCGGGCTACGGCATGTGGACCGCGGGCATCGGCTTTCAGGCGGGTGCCGAGCTGCTGGGCGCGATGGCCATCCCCCTGGGCCCCGGCAACACCGACAAGCAGCTCCAGATGATGATGGATCTGGGCTCCACGGTGCTCTGCGCCACCTCGTCCTACGCTCTGTTGCTGGCAGAGACCATCGCCGAGCGCGGCATCAAGAGCAAGATCAAGCTGCGCAAAGGCGTTATCGGCTCCGAGCGCTGGGGCGAGAAGATGCGCGCTCGCATCGCCAGCGAGCTGGGCGTCAAGCTCTATGACATCTACGGCCTCACCGAGATATACGGCCCCGGCATCGGCATCAACTGCGACGAGCAGACGGCGATGCACTACTGGGACGACTACCTCTATTTCGAGATTATCGACCCCGCCACCGGCGAGGTTCTGCCCAACGGCACCACCGGCGAGCTGGTCATCACCACGCTGTGCAAAGAGGGCGCGCCGCTCATCCGCTTTCGCACTCACGACCTCACCGCCATCGTGCCCGGCCCCTGCCCCTGCGGCAGCCCCTATCCCCGCATCGAGACCCTCACTGGCCGCACCGACGACATGGTCAAGGTCAAGGGTGTCAACGTCTTTCCCGCGCACATCGAGGAGGCGCTCGCTTTGGTCAACGGCGCCAGCAGCGAATACCAGGTGATGATCGACCATCTCTATGGCAAGGACATCATGACCGTCTTTTTTGAAACCTCCCTACAGCAAGAAGACCGTGCCGCAATAGAGCAGGCGCTTCTCGCCACCATAAAGGCCAAGATAGGCCTGAGCGTCTTGCCCAAAGCCGTCAACATAGGCGACCTCCCCCGCAGTGAAAAAAAGTCCAAGCGCATCTTTGACAACCGCTACTAGCAGGGGGCGCAGGCTTCTCGCTGTGGCAAGCACAATAGCCGGAGCAACCAGTGGTCGCCCATAGGAGAGCGAGGGGCGAGGGGCGGAAAAGCGGGGGTTTCTCCCTGAAACAAGCTTTGGGTCTACCTACGCCGGGAGTTCAGTCGCCTGTTTTTCAACAAAGTTGCCCTTGGCTTCACTGATCTTCTTGTTGAGCTTTTTGAATTCGAAGACCATGAGAACGGCTGCCGTAAAAATGGAGAGGAAGTCTGCCACGGGATAGGTGTAATACAGCGACTGGAGCGGTGTGACCCCCTCGATGAGCAGAGGCAGGAACTGCGGCATGAGATACATCAGCGGCAACAGATAGAGCAGCTGGCGCGTAAGCGAGAGCAGCATCGACCTACCCGGCTGTCCGGTTGACTGGAAATAATTGGCGCTGACTACCTGCAAGCCCACAACCGGCATCAGCATCATCTGAACCTTGAGGGCATCGACCGTAAACGCCACCAAGCCAGGCTCGATGCCAAAGATGCCGATGATCTGCTCGGGAAAGATGTGGACCAGTAACCAGAAAAAGACACCGATTACCATGACCCAGATAAACGCAAGCCTGAAAGTTATCTTGACCCGCGCAAAATACTG
This sequence comes from Coriobacteriales bacterium, assembly GCA_031286975.1. Classification (GTDB taxonomy): domain Bacteria; phylum Actinomycetota; class Coriobacteriia; order Coriobacteriales; family UBA8131; genus JAITTM01. Next base: position 7,340 of record JAITTM010000086.1, on the reverse strand, counting down.
CGCTCCATAGTTGAACCCAAAGAGAGGCTGCGCGGCAATAGCCACACCCATGATGGGAAAGAACGCGAACATGGCAACACGCTGCACCACATTGATTGCCGCGATCGCTCCATCCGCCGTGATGGGATCCATGGCACCATAATCCTTGAGCAGGTTGTTGAGCACAAACGCGAGCACCGCTGCCGATATCTGCAGGGCAAAGGACGCTGAGCCTAATGCCAGGATGTTAAAGACCATGCGCAGTTTTGGCTTGAGATTGGCAATGCGCAACTTGAAGGGAGCCTTTTTTGACACGGTGAAAAACCACATCACCAGCACGGCGCTGACCGCCTGACCGATAACGGTAGCCCAGGCCGAGCCCTCGACGCCCCAACCCAAAACCATGACAAACAGGTAGTTGAGCGCGATGCAGACCAGTGTGCCGGCAACCATGGTATACAGCGCACGATTGGGGTCGCCCGCTGTGCGTATGAAGTTGTTGAAGCCCATGCCCAAAAACAGAACTATGAGGCCAAAGCTGATGATGGTGAGGAACTTATGGGCAGAATCCCGCGTGAGCTCGGTTGCCCCCGAAATCATGAGAACGGGATCCATGAAGAGCAGGATGATCGCGGTAACCACAACGCCAGCCACAATGGTCATGATAAAGGTGGTGCCCATGACCTTCTCCGCCTCTTTGAGCTTGCCTTCTCCCAAACGCAGGGCAACCAGTGCATTGCCGCCGTTGCCAATGAGCATCGCAACAGCCATGCCCACAATCATGACGGGCATGGCCACAGAAGCCGTCGCCTGCCCAACCAGGCCAACGCCGTGCCCCAAGAAGATGGAGTCGATGATGTTATAGAGTCCGTTGACCACCAGACCGATAATGGAGGGGATGGCGAATTCGAGCATCAGCTTGCTGACCTTGCCCGTGCCCAGGCGATTGACGCGCTCCTCATTGCGGCTGCTCTGCCGCTGCTCGCTGTTGTGCTCGCTGCTATGCTCCCGCGCTGTATCCTGCTCTGTTGTTGTCATATCCTGCTCTGTCACGTCTGCCACGCTGATCCTTTAGCTTTGCCTGACGCCTCCCCACCGCTTTAGCAGCAGGTTTAGGAGTGCCCCAATGTGGATGTGTCAGTGTGGATACAGTGTACCCCAAAACGCCCAGGATTGCGCAGGGTTACATCGGCAGCGGTGACTGGAACGGTTTGACCGCCTTGCGCAGCGTAGGTGGCGGCAGAAGAAGACCTTGCCTCGGGATAAACCTGAGCGCCTCAGGGCTGGTTTTCTCCCGGCTGAGCCAAGGCCTCACCGTCAGGGATGCGTCCAGCCTCACGCAGGGAGGGCGACGTGATGAAGAGCACCGCAAGCAGGACAATGCCAATGCCGGTGAAGATTAACAGCAGGTCTATCGAGATGCTGTCTGCCAAAGGCCCGAATATCAGCATGCCAAAGGGCATGGCCAGACTGCCTGCCATCATGGATACCGAAAACACCCTGCCCATATAATCCGGGTCGATCCGCGCCTGCAAAATCGCCATACTGGGGGCATTGAACAGTGGCATGATTACGCCAACAAAGCACATGCAGGCCAGATACACCCAAAAGTTGCCCAGTAGCCCCAGCCCAATGCTGCCCAGACCAAAGCAGATTGTGGCAAACGCCATCGTGTAGATGCGGTTTTTGAATCCGCCCCAGATGCCAATCACCACCCCGCCAACCATCATGCCAACAGCAAAGGCGACCTCTATGGCACCCAGGCGCCATGCGTCGGCGCCAAAGTCGCGCGTGACCTGCAGGGGTGTGAGCATCGCGGGCGGCGTGGCAAGTATGCTGAACACTATGCTGATGACGATAAGCACAAGGACGAACCGATGCGTGCGCATATAGCTGAGGCCGGCCTTGAACTCGCTAAAGAAGCTGGATTGCGGGGCAGCCTGCGAATCTTGGGCGCTCGGCATACCCGGCACAACAGCGGGCTCCAGCAAAGCGCCCTGCCCCTGATTGCTAAATGCGGGCGCGCTTGCCGGTTTTCTGCGCATGCCCTTATGGGTGTGCACAAAGAGGAACACGATGGTGATGCCAATGGCGGCGGTCACCACATCCACAAACATCAGTATCTGAACGGGGAAGAACGACAGCAAGGCGGCGGCGATCAGCGGCGAGGCAAACATCGACAGCGACTGGATGGTCGAGTTAAAACCGTTGATGCGCACCAATTGCTCGGGCGGCACGATGTCGGCGAGCAGGGCGGTCACGGCGGGCATCTGTATGCCTTGACCAAAGCCGCGAAAGACCATGCAGATGATGAGCAGCCCCATCCACTCAATGCCCACGGAGAAGAACAGCGCCATCACCAAGGTGACCAAGGCGATGGAGCCGTCAACAATGTTGATGAGGTATTTGCGATTGTAGCGGTCTGCCCACACGCCGCCAAACGGTGAAGCAATCGCCATCGGCACCATCATCGCCACGGTGAGGGCCATGAGCATGACGCCGGACTGCGTTTGCAGGGTGATATACCAGCTGATGGCGTAGCCGGTGATCATCGTGCCAAACAGCGTCAAGGCCTGCCCGATCAAAAACAGCGCGGCGTTGAGTTGCCACTTGCCCGAGGTGGCTTGGGCGTGGTCGACCGGCGGGGGAGCGGGCGTGTCTTCTTTGTGTGTCATCGCTTTGCCTGGCTTAATCTCCACCGCACGATGTCGGCGATGAGCTCGTGGTCAATCGGTTTGTCGAGCAAAAACTGTATCGCGCCCTTGGAGGTCTTGTAGTCGGTGAGCCGCTCCGCGAACACGCCCACGGCATTGCCGCCGGGATAGATGCCGATATGCTTTTTGTTCGCCGCAAAGTGAACAAGGTTCTCGCCCTGCCAAAACGTTGGCATGTTCCACGAGATCTTTTCCGTGGCATCCGGCGCGGCGGCACGGATCGTTGCGCGGATCTGCTGCAAAAGCGGCTGGATGTTGGGGCTTTGCTCCGCGATGTATTCGTCGATGGTCATTGTCTCCCCCTTGCTGTCACTTTTGTCGATCGCCCAGATGTGTGCCTATTGTCGCACATCTGGCGCGACGGGTGTTGATATCGCCGTTTTTTTGCTGCGTCACACTGCTGCAACGCGTCGCTGCAGCGCGCCACCGTCTATGGGCTGCGCAGGGTTACCTCGCCGGCGCTCACTGAGACGGTTTGGCCTGCCTTAAGCAGCTGCAACCGCCCGTGGGAGTCGATGCCGCTTACCTTGCCCTCCGCGATGGGCTGCCCGCCACCGGCACGCACCACGATGTTCTCGCCCAGAATCGAAAGCTGCTGTGCATAATCTGCAACAAAGGGTTCGAATGAGAAAGCCGCGGCCTGCCACTGCTGATGGCGCGCCAGCACTGCGTTGATGACGGCTGCCGCAGCCTGCTCGCGTGTGGGCGACTGCGTTGCATGCTCATCCAGGTAGGCAGCGTTTTCAAAGGCATCGCACTCAGGACGGCTCACGTTTATGCCAACGCCCACAATAAAGGCTGGCAACGGAGAGGCAGGGTCGCTGGTGTCGCTTGAGGCGGCATCATCTTGAGCGGAATGTTGGGTGGAATGTTGGGTGTCATCTTGAGTGGAATGCCCAAAAGGCGCGCGCTCAACCAGGACGCCTGCCAGTTTGCCCTGCGGACAGATCACGTCGTTGGGCCACTTGATGCGCACGGTGGTGTGCGGCGCAAGACTCTCCAGCGCCTCGCGCACGCCCAGGGCGACAACCAAGGGCAAGGCGCTGGTGTTCTCAAGATCCGCGCAGGCCTCAAGCAGCAGCGAGAGGTACACCCCACCTTGGGGAGAAACCCAGGTGCGTCCCAAGCGCCCCCGTCCCGCCGTCTGCTGCGCACTGACGACGACGAGGGGTTGGCAATAGCTCTGGGGAGAAGGGCGCTCCCCCATCGCGCTGGGGTTGGCGAAACACGGGGTCGCCCCTTGCTCCAAAGCCAGCGCCTGGGCACATATCCCGCCCCCTGGCTGTGCAAGCCGCTGCTTGATCTCGTCGTTGGTGGAGGTGGTGGTCTCCAGCACCACCAGGGCACACTCGCAGGTGAGGTGTGCTTGCAACTTGGCAGGATCCACGGTATTCTCCCCTATTCTTTGGTGCCGCGCTCTGAAACTATCAAGCCTGCTGTCAGCAACAGTATACCGAAGATGCCCAGCGGCAGTATCACCTCATCCAGCACAAAAAAGGCGGCGATGGCATTGATGGCGGGGATGAAGTAGATGTAGATGCTCGCCTTGACCGCGCCGATGAGCTCATTTGCGCGGTTGTAGGCGACGTAGGCCAGCGAGGAGCCCAGAAGCGCCAGAAGCGCAAGCGGTATGAGCAGGTCGGGCGAGACGAGGTTGACATCGCTCACGTCAAAGCCAAAGATCGGCAGACAGAGCAGCATGCTGACGAGGCTCCAAAAGAAGATGCGACGAGTGATGAGGATGGTGTTGGTGGAGCCGGATTGGTCGATGCGGCGCAAGGCCACGCAGTAGATGCCCCAACTCACCGTTGCCCCCACCGCCAGCAGGCCACCAGCGAGCGTTACCTGCAGCCCCGAGCCGCCACTGGTGGTGACCAACGTTATGCCGGTGATGGCAACCACAAAGCCCACAACAAAGAGTTTTGAGGGCCGCAACTTGTAGGCCACCCACATTGCCAGCGCCACGGCGAGCGGCGCGGCACCCGTGATGATGCCAGTAAAAGCCGCGGAGGTGGCAGTAAGCGAGAAGTTCTCAAACAGGAAGTAGACCGTCACGCCAAAAAGACCGCAGAGCGCGTAAGAGAGCTCGTCGCGCCAGCTGGTGAAGGCAAGGCGCTTGGGACAGATTGCCCAGAGCGCGAAATAGGCAACGCAAAAGCGCAGCAGCATCGACTCAAAGGGTGACAGACCCTCGTTAAGCAGCAGCTTGCTCGCAACAAAGGTGAAGCCCCATACCAGGCAGGTCCCAAACGCCAGGGCATGACCGGTTATCCGTTGCTTGCGCGCAGGGCTTAAAGGGGATGAGGGCGAAGACGGTTGCGACAAGAGGGGCTCCTTGGCGCGGCTATTGCTGATGAGCCAGACGGGTGCTCCGCTTGAGCGCACACAGACTGAATATCTGCACGGCAAGGGCACCCAGCAGCACAAATGACCACTCATCAAAAGCTACCATCGACTCCGCCGTGTCTTGTGTGAGAAAGAACAGGATGGGGCTGATGATGCCAAAAACGAGCGGCAGGGTCTGCCAAAGGGAGCCGGTGCTGTGCGGCACCGCGGGCGCAGTTGTTTGCTGGTCGAGACCAGCGGTCGTGTAGGTGGCGTGTTTGCCGGAGCCTTGGCTGGAGCTTGTGCTGGCGTATGCGCCAAAACCTGCGCCGGAGTCGCCCGTGCCAACAAAGCCTGCCGCCGAGTAGGAGGCGAGCGCGTCACCCTTGCCCAAACCGCTGCGGCCCTCGCGCGCTTTGCGCAAGCTGCGCACCTGGCTGCTTGCAAAGAGAGCAACCGTTATGCCCAGACTCGCCAGGGCGAGCACGCCGTTGCCGGCCCCCCACGAGTCGGATCGCAGCAGCGCTACCAAGGGGACGTTCTCCTTGATGAAGTTGGAGATGTCCTCGGACACGCCAAGCGGGATCACTGTGTCGGGGATAAGAACGGACTCTTGCTGAGCAGCAGCCGTGGGCTCGTCGGATGCCTCGTCACGGGGATACGCGCCGGAGCCGGTGCCGGTTGGCGTGCCAGTTGACGTGCCGCCGGTCTGGTTATCGCCTGCAGCGGGCGGGGCAGCGGGCGGGAGGCCCGGCTCGGGGTCGGGCGTTGGATCAGGGTCGCCGGGGTCGCCGGGCTCAGGGCCTGTGCCGGGATCGGGGTCGCCGGGGTCGCCGGGCTCAGGGCTGGGGCCGGGCGGTATGGTGAGGTCCTCGGGCTCCCATTTGGCAAAGAGGATCAGGTCACCTGTTGGCATGGTTTCGGCGCTGAAGTCGAAGGGCTGAAGTCCGTATGGGTCGTGCGTCCAGCCTTTGAACTCAAAGCCAGCAACGGCGGCGACCTTCTCGTCATAACGGGCAAGCGAGGCGCCAAAGGGCACATCGGAGACAGCGGCAACGGCCTCGCCATGGCCGCGCAGGTCGTAGTGGATGGTCGACCGAGTGCGATCGTAGTAGAGGTGCTCCCAATCGTTACCCGCAACAGAGGCAGACTCCGCAACGTCATCGGCCGCCTTGGTATAGCCGATACCCGCATTGCTCAGGCCGTATATCTGCTTGGCACTCACCACGGGCATATCGTCCTGGCTGTACTCGGGCATGAGCACATAGGTCGTGCCGTTGAACTCGCGCGTGACGCCGCCGGTCTGCCCCGGCAGTTGCTCGACATAGTAGAGCAGATGCATCGAGCCGCCCGTGCCGCTTGCGCGATTGATGGTGTAGCTGCTCACGGTTGGGTCTTTGGGCGCCAAGTTTGACGAGATGGTGATAACCCTGCTGAACTGGGTGGTGGTCATCTCGTTAGCCTGGGCACTGGTCCATCCGGCGTAGTCTGCGGGAGCAAACGTCGCCGTCGCGTTAGAAGGCCAAGTGTCCGTGACCTGCTGGCCATATTTGATCGCAAGCGGGTAGGGCTTATCCACGCCATAGGTCTGCCCGCCCAGCGTAAGCGTGTTGGCGGCATCTCCCAGATCGAAGATGAGGGTATAGGTCTTGAGTGTGCAGTACACGCTCACCACGGTATCGCCTGTATCGGAGATAACCGTGGGGTCACTTGCCTGGAACTCCGCGTAACGCAAAGGGTCACTGGTTGCCAGTTTGCCAGGACCAGGAATCGTGTCGATGCGCACCGTTTGCCCTGGTGCGCCCTCGCACAGCTCTGCGGCGGCAAAATCGTAGTCGGTCATCTTGCCAGGCGTTGGCACGAAGTCTGCGCCCTTTGCGGGCTTCTCGACCCAATACACCACGGTGTAGCGTGCGGTGTCAGCAGGCGCTGTCGCCTCTGTTTGCGTGCTCTGTGTGCTGGGGGAGCCCTCATCCGCAAAGGCGATAAGCGGTAACAGGGTAAAGAAAAGCATGCACGCCATAAGTGCCGCACAAACCCCTCTGATTAACTTTTTCATAGCCGTTTGCGTCCTTGATCGTATGCCCCGACATTCCGCGCATCCCATAATAGCAGATTCCAGCCATTTATGGGAGCCCTCGCGTAGGGTATACTAAAATCGGTTGATCAATCCTACAAAAGGGGTGCTACTAATGAAAAAGAAATTTGTATTTTTGGACGACAGAAAGAGAGTTTGGGCGAATAGAATTAGGATCCAGACGAATTGAAATTCTTCCTATAAGTCCCTATCAATTTGAAAAAGTGACAATTGAGTCGGGTTGG
>JAITTM010000024.1 GCA_031286975.1 Coriobacteriales bacterium | reverse complement strand
CCCTGGGCGCCTGCCGCTCCTTGCCCTGTGGTTTCGTTCTTCTCATCCATGAGATATCCTTTCACGCGTTTTGGCAAATGATTGTGCTGCTTTAACCGAGTTCACCCAAGATGCTCTGGGCTGCAACATAACCGGTGGTCCAGCTGAGGTTCAGGGTTCCAACGGGTGCCGAAAGTGAGCCGTTCGTGTTGTTGCCGGCAACACCACCTACGGTCATTGTCGCGGCATAGAATCCCGGGATGGCCTTGCCTGCCTCATCGAGAACCTCGAAATTCTCGTTTACCTGGAGACCACATTGCGTGGCAAGCAGCTGAGAGCCGATCACCATGCCATAGAACGGGGGATCTTTAAGTGGGATAAGCCACAGGGGATCAAAGCCCAGGTCAGGATCGCTGCCCTCCTCGCACATCTTGTTCCACTTGTCCACAGCCTCGGTGACGATGGCGGGGTCAAGATCCAGCTGCGTGGCAATATCCGCAAAGTTATCCGCGGTCTTTATGTGGCCACGCTCAAGACCCCTGCGCACGCCCTGAGTCCAGTCGTCGGGGTCAACCGCCGTTCTCTCATGGGGGCTGATGACCTGGGGCGTCTCACCTCTGCGGCAGCCGCCCTCATTGAAGAGAAGGGTGTTCTTCTCCCAATTCTTGTCAAAGAACACGTAGCCGGTTGAGTTGGGGAGCCCTTGGAATATCTGTGCCTGATGAAACAGCGAGCCCCAGCCTTCAAGTGCAAATGCGATGTAAGGGTAGCGGTTGCCCCTATTGTCGATGCCGAGCCAGGGCTGCCGGGCGACCTGGACGTCTCCCTCCTTGATGCGGTGATACCAATCGCCCACATCGAGGCCGCCGTCAAACGCCAAAAACGAATCCCAGCCAGCCATAGCTGCGCCCGCTCCCTGCCCCAGACGCACACACAGACCGTCATCTCCGGGAAAGGTTGAGGCTGTTTTGCAGGTCTGGGCGGCCGAGGGACACCAGCGGCGCAGCATGTCGAAGTTCCCGGTGAAGCCTCCGGCGCATAAGATGACGCCGCGCTCCCCCTTGATGCAGTACTCCAGACCGCTGGTGAGCTCCTTGACCTTGATGCCAACCACGCGCTCGCCCTCTTTTATGAGCCGGATGCACTCGGTTTCAAGGCGGATGTCCGCTCCCAGTTCGACTGCCTTCTCAGAGGCATAATTGGTGGCGTTCACACCGCGCTCGCCGTCCCATTCGTTGGTTGCCACATAGGTGATGGGAGTGGTCAGTTTCATGGGGCCGCCCTGGTCGATAAACCAGTCGATGGCCTCGGGACCCTTGACTATCATCTGGCGGGTCATCTTGCGCTGCGACAGACCGGGCTTGTAGGCTATGCGACCCATATATTTTGTGGTGAGCGCCTCGATGTCAAACGGCAGACCGGCTGCGTTTTGTGCTCTGGTTCCTCCCTGGCAGACAAAAGCCGTTGCCGTTGCCGACGCGCCACCACACATGGGGTTCTTCTCCACCGTTATGACCTTTTGGCCCTTGGTCGCGCAATACAGAGTTGCGGCACAGCCGCCCGCTCCTGTGCCAACTACCACGACATCAGCCACATCGTCCCAGGTTGCAGGCACCGGCAACGGGGGAACAGGAGTGGCATTGGGGCCCACATAAAAGCCGTCTTTGGGGAGTTCTCCGTACAGACCCTCTGTGCTTGAGGTGACGATCTCAGGCTCGCCCGTGGGTTCTTCAGCGTGCGCAACGGCAGCACAACCAGCCATACCTGCTCCAACCAAGGCCGTGGCGCCAACGGCAAGAGAGCTCTTGAGAAAATCGCGCCTGTCCAATCCTGTAGCTGCAGGATGAGGATCCAGTCCTGATTTTTTGCTGCTGTCCTTTCCATTTCTCATTGTTTTTCCGCCTTTCTCAAACATCTGTGATGCACCTCTCTGGGCACTTCTCCGTGCGCCAGAATCTCCATGGGCACAGCGTAAAAAGAACGGGTATATGCGTAATCCCCCTGTGAGGGGTATTGCCGGTTTTTTGTGGAAAATGGTCTTGTCCCACCGTGGGAGGTATGCGTTTGGGCGCTTTTGTCAGACTACCAGCACGCCACCATTGGTGTCGATGGCGACAAAGGCGGGCAGACCGTTGAGCTCAAGTTTGCGGAGAGCCTCGGTGCCCAGATCCTCCCAGGCGATGAGTTCTGCCTGGGTGACAAAAGTTGCCAGGTAGGCTGCCGCACCACCCACCGCGGCAAAGTAGACGCTGCCCGTCTGCTGGCAGGCCTGCACGACCTCAAGTGAGCGCGTGCCCTTGCCCAAGGTGGCGACGATGCCTGCCGCAAGGAGTGCGGGCGTGGCAAAATCCATGCGTGAGGCCGTAGTGGGACCAACGGCACCCAGAGGGCGCTGTGCCGCCGGCGGCGTGGGTCCCGCATAGAACAGCGCCTGACCCTGCAGGCCAAAGGGCAGCTCACCGTGTTGTTTGAGATGGTCGAGCGTGCGCTGGTGCCCCGCATCACGCAGGGTGTAGATGGGGCCAAAGAGCCGCACCTCCTGACCCGCTTTGAGCAGCTTGAGCGCCTCTCTGCGCGCGGGAAGCTCCAGCTCGATGGCGCTGCTCATCGCCGCCTCCCCGCGTCCAAGGCGATGGAGAGGGAGCGCAAAGCGCTGCAACCCAGGTTGACGGCAACGGGCAAAGCGGCGATGTGGCAGGGGGCTGTTTGCAGGTGCACGGCGAGTGCCGTGCTGTGACCGCCCAAACCACCCGGCCCGATGCCGGTCGCGTTGATGCTGGCCAGAAGCTCGCGCTCGATGGCGTCAAGTTGTTTGTCGGGGTTGGCGGAGCCCACCTCGCGCAAAAGCGCATGCTTGGCAAGGCTGCTCACTTTGTCAAAGTTGCCACCCACCCCCACCCCTACCAGCAGCGGTGGACAGGCATTGGGAGCCTTCTCGCGCACGGCATCGAGAACCGTCTGCTTGACACCAGCAAGCCCCGCGCCCGGCGGCAGCATGACCACGCGCGAAGCGTTGTCAGAACCGCCCCCCTTGAGCATGACGTGCAAGGTCGCCCCGGGCTTCTCCCTAAACGTCAGCTGCGTGAAGGCAGGCGTGTTGTTGTTGGTATTGGAGCGGTCGAGCAGGGCATCGCGCAGCATGCTCAGGCGCAGCTGCGCGCCGTGGTAGGCGCGAGCAACCGCCGCGTCGACCTCGCTGAAGATGTTGCCGGGCACCGTGCAATCGCTGCCCACCTCGAGCTCCACCCACACATAGCCTGTGTCCTGACAAAGCGGCACCTCGTCGGCGGCGGCGATGCGCGCGTTGGCGAGCAGCTGGTCGAGTACGGCCTGAGCGCGCGGGTGCGTCTCACACGCGCGCGCGGCCTTTAGCCCAGCAAGCACATCGGGCCGCAGGTTGCGCGCGATTTGCGGCACCGCCCACTCAACCATCTGGGCGATGGTTGCGGCGGTCAGAACCGGGGTGCCAGTGCGGGATGTCGTGGTATCCGTCATGGGTTCATGGTACCAAAAGAAGCCCCGCCGCGCACAAGCGGGGGGTGCAAGCGGTATGATGCAGGCATGAGATATTCGACCTACAGACGAGGTTTGGCACGCGGGTGCTCAGGGAGGCACCGAATAAAGCCAAATACCCTCAAATCTCACTCAGGTATTCGCATGCGCTTCGCTCGATTTTTACGCATTTTGCTCGTAATCGGTGACTCACTGAGCGCGCTTGCGCTGCTGGGGATGACGCTGCTCGCCTTGGTTGCGTGTGCACCCACGAGCGAGACAACGGCACAGCAGGCGCCCCCCGTGGCTGAGACCGCAACACCCGCGGCACAGCCGCCTGCGGCGCAGCCCGCAACCGCGAACAGCTTCAATCTCATGGCGGTGGGCGACAACCTGATTCACGACAACGTCTACCACAGCGGCCTCCAGCCGGACGGAACCCACGACTATGCCTCGATGTACGCGCCTTTGCGCGCATATGTCGCGGCGGCGGAGGTCGCCTTCATCAACCAGGAGACCATTTGCGGCGGCGAAGAACTGGGCTTGTCCAGCTATCCGTTCTTCAATGGTCCGCAGCAGATACTCGATGCGCTGCATGCCACCGGCTTCAACTGGATCAACACGGCATCCAACCACGCACTGGACAGGGGCGAAGCGGGCATCCTTGCACAACTGAGCTATCTGCAACGCTTTGACGGCCTGGTGCAGACGGGCACCCACGCCACCGCCCAGGATGCGGCCACGCCCACCGTCATCGAGCGCAACGGCGTGCGCATCGGCCTGGCGAGCTACACCTACGGCCTCAACGGCCTTGAGCCACCCGCTGGCAAGACCTACCTGGTCGACGTGATAGATAGGGAGAAGATCGAGCGCGACTTGGCCGCACTTCTCCCCGTGAGTGATGTGCAGATTGTCAACATGCACTGGGGCGACGAGTACTCCTTAGAGGTAACCGATGAGCAGCGGGAGCTTGCACAGTTTTTGGCTGACCAAGGCGTTGACGTGGTGCTGGGCGAGCATCCGCATGTGGTGCAGCCAACCGTGTTTGTCACGGGCGCACAAGGCAACCGCACGCTGGTCGCCTACTCGTTGGGCAACGTGCTCAGCTCACAGGTCGAACCCGAGTGCCTGCTGGGTGAGCTGCTCCAGTGCACGATAAGCCTCGACGCCGCAACGGGAGCGGTGGAGATAAGCGACGTTGCCGTTGTGCCCCTCGTAACGCATATCAGCAGAGATTACACCGCATTCACGACATACCCACTGGTAGATTATACAGAGGAGCTGGCGGGGCAGCATGCCCTGAGCATCCGCATCCAGGATTTCTCCCTCACCTGGCTGAAGAACCTGGCTACGCAGGTGTTTGGGGAGTGAAGCCCCAGCCTTCCCAGAGGTATTCGTGGGTTTGGGTGGGTAGCGGCGCAAAATCTGCGCGGTATTCTCCCTCTTGAGTGATGAGTTTCATGCCGGATGAGACGGGGGATTCAAGGTGCGCCGCATGCTCCAGCTCAAAGGTGCAGATGGGGCGCGACAGGTTGGACGAACACCAGAGCTGTTTGGCCGCGGAGCCACGCATGCTATAGAGGAACAGGTGGTTTTTGACCGCTGGGTCGTCAGCCTCAACGCCTTGGGGAGGGTCGCCGTAAAAGCTGTACGACTTCCAGAGCGTGAACAGGAAGTCCTCATTGCCGTCGCCGTCAACGTCTGCCAGGGCAAAGTCGTCCACCCACCAGTAGGGGTCGGAGCGCCAGAGCTCGCTGCCGTCCGCAGCGCTTACGACAAGGGAGCCTGCGTGCAAGGTGTAGGTGCAAGCCTCCCCCTGCACGGTTTTCTCCACAGCGGGCAGACGCTCTTTGATGGCGAGAAAGGCACGGTATTCCTCGGTCGGATCCGACTTCCTGGCGGCGGTGGGGGCGGGTGCCTCACCCGCCTCGACGGCTTGCGGCGGTGCAGGTTCCGAGGAGTCAGCCACAGAGGAACAGGCTCCCCCCATGCCGATTGCACTGGCAAGTACCAGCAACAGTATGAGCGTGCGGCGCGCAGACATGGTCAGGCTGCTATCTTCTGGCTATTGTTGAGCCCAAGTGAATTCGGTGCCCAGGTTTGAGAGAAAAGACTCCTTCCACGCAGCCTGAGGCGGAAAATCGCCCGCGAGGATGCGCTCGTGCCAGGCCGCATCGGTCATGCGACCGTCCAGGGGCACCGTGAACTCGTACTGCGAGAACACAACGCCGCGCGCGATAACAACCTGCCCATCACGGGGAATTGCGACGAAGATGGCCTGCGCATAGCCGGTGGCCTCGGTGAGCACTAGGCCGTTGTATGGGTCGGTCGCCACATCGGTGACGATGGCACCGGGATGCTGCTCGAGATAGTGGAAGGGCGACACGCCGTTGAACTCGTCAGCCTTCACGGTGGTCCAGATATGCTCGAGCTCGGCGCCGTAGGTGCGGATAATCTCATATTCCTCGCTGGTGAGGGGCTCGTTGGCAAGCTCCTTCTCGGCCATGATGGTGAAGCTCCTTGAAAGCGAGTTGAGCGTTGCCAGCGACGTAGCGGCCTCTTCTGTAAGCAGGCCACGGCTCGAAAGCCCGTCAATGGTCATCTGCGTGAGCGAGGCCAGACGGCCAAAGAGCTCGGGGTTGGGCTCCACATAGCCGCGGTCATCCGGTGGTGGGACGTTGGGGCCACCGCCGCCCATCTCGGCCATGGGCTGCTTGGCATAGAGCACGGTGTCGTGCTTGAGCTCGGTCCAGCTGCCCTCAAAGGTGTTGAGCTCCTTGCGATCCCAGGCGCTGTTCTGCATGAAGAGCGGCAGGCCGGTCTTGTCGTTGTTGTCCGCAAGAGTGCGCAGCGCATTGAGCCAGCCCCAATAGAGGTTGGAGTTCCAGGTTTCCTCGGGCACTGTGGTCAGGTACTGCTTGGCCTCGTTGAGTTTCTCCTCGTAATTGGGGTAGGCTGCCATCTCGCCCTCGGCACGCAGTATCTCCGTCGCCTCGTCAGAACCAAAGGCAGCGGGTATGTCCAGCGCTTTGGGCAGCATACGCTCGGGCACCGTGCGATCCATCAGCTGTTGGAAGATGGCTGCGTCAATGGTGAAGCGCTGCCCCAAAAAACGAAACCCCGTTATGGCGGCATCCCGGTCGGGCTGGATGGCCTCATTGAAGATGGGCATTGAGTTTATCTGCGGTGGGTCGAGCTTTTGTATGACCTCAAGCGCGGCTGAAAACCTCTCTGCATCGCTTATCACGGCTGTGCTCGCCAGACCCTCGCCGTAGACGGGCGCAATGGCCTTCTCATACTGATAGAAGGTGATATCGTCACACTCGCCCACAAAAAAGTTGATAGGCTCAAAGAGCTGGTACCAGTACTGCTCGTTGGTGCCTTGCTTGAGCCCCGAGGTGATGAGAAGGGCTGACTTGACCTCGTCTTGGTAGGCTGACCTGAAGGTGAGCTGCCCAAACCACATCTGGGCTTTGAAATAGGCGGTGAGCTCGGGGGTGAGCGTGTAATGGCTGCGCGGGATGAACTGCGTGTAGTCCAGCTTGAGACTCTCAACTGTGGGGTTCTCGAATGTCTCGCCCGCATTGATGACGGGTGAATCCGCGATGCCCGCCTGCGCTTCGATGAGTGCGAGCTCCGCATTCACCAGGTCGCTCACGTAGGCCGGCTCCACAAACTCAGCGTTGGAGAGACGGGCTCCCACGCTGAAGAAGGCTACGTTGCGCCGGGCGGCGTTCTCGAACTCTGTGCCCTTAAGCGCCTCGTACTGTTCAGCGGACGTGGCCGCCATGTTGGTGCTCAGGGTGGCGATGAGCGCGAACAACTTTTGCTGCTCAAGATCCTTGAGCACATAGTCGAACATCAGATGAAAGCTGTGCACCGCCGAGTCAGTGGTGATAAAGCTGGGCACATATCCATAGCGGTTGGTCTCATAGACGCCAAAGAACTCCTTGTAGTTGCTGCTGGCATCGACCACAAAGCCGTTGGTGACCAACTTTTCCTTATCGGGCTCGGAAAGCAGCTTTGCCGTATAGAAGTATGAGGGGTCGTTGTACTGCTGCAGGTTGGCAATGTTGCTCAGATCCCGCTCGACGATGTAACTTTGCACAACGGGCGTAGCCGTGTAGGTATAGGGTGCGTACTCAGCAAAGGGCTTGTTGAACGAGACGGCGGCAAACTCGTTGACCGGTCGTCCCTCGGGCTCTGTCGCTGCAGGCTCCGCCGCATCCCCCTTGGGCAGAAGGGCACTGACCGCCACAACCACCGCTGCGATAAGCACAACGGCAACAGCCGGAATGATGGCATAGCGTTTCTTGAATCCGCCCTGCGCTGGCGCTGCCGACATGTCGCCCTCTACCGGCGCCTGACAGTAGGGACAGAACTTGAAGCCCGCTTCAATCTTGCGTCCACACGCACTGCAAAACATACCTACCACCCCATTTTTGCCTAGTCATCATCCTTCAGTGCAGTATAGCAAAAGCCGCTCGCCATAGGGCGCGAGCTGCTTTTATCGACAAAAAGGTGGCGGCAACTGTTACAGGTCACAGGCGACAGGGGAGATGGGAGACAGGAGACAGGTGACAGGCGACAGGGGGACGGAAGAAGCATCGCCCTGTCACTCTTCTCTGTCACCTGTGCCTTGTCGCTCTTGCCTGTTTGGGGCCGCGCCGATTGAGCAGAAGCAGCGCAAGCATGATAAGCGAAGCTCCGCTCAGCACAGCCAGTATGACAAGGAGCGTTTGTGGCAGAGCATCACCAGTAGCAGGCAAAATGGCCGGACCCGCGCCGGGGTCGTTCCCGTTGCCGCCGCCGCCAGCACCGCCGCCGCCGCCGGATGTCCGATTCACAACAATATCCACACTGCCGCTTTGTCTGAGAGACCTATCAGTGCTTGGGTCGGCAAAGTACACACGCACCGTGTGCGTACCGTTCACAAACCTGTCCATAAAAGCCGCCGGAAGCCTCACGACCGCGCTACCCGCGCTAATCGTGCCGACCACCACGCCGTCCTCGGTAATGTTGTAGGTATCCGCCGCACTACCTGCCACGAGCGGGTAATCCACACCGTTCAGTTCAAAGCCAACCACATCGCGTATATCGCCTTTAAACTCAAGAGTTACATCCTGCCCAAGCGTCGTAAGTTCAGCTGCAGGAGAAGCGCTCAAAAGCGGATGGTCTTGCCCCGCAAGCAAGGCATTAAAGGCACCAGTCAAATCAGCAAGTGCCGCATCCACCGCCACCTGCGTAACAAACGCGTCTGCCAAAACCCCCGCCGCCGCAGCCTCGGCAGCCTTGAGCGCAATCACATCAGCGGCAAGGTAGTTCTCTGTGTGGATATCCGGAAGCCCTGCGCCACCCGCTGCGCCTGTAATCGCGTCATACTCCGCCTGAAGCGCCGTCTTGTCTGCGGGCGCTGTCACGTTTATGGCCAGCGCAACCGAGGTGCGCGCATTATAGTTCACCGTATCAGCAGGCGCAAAGGATGCGTTAAACGTCTGCGCCCCAACCGCGCCAACAGGCGTAGTCAGCGCGTCATCCCAGACCCAGCCCGCAGGCAGGCTCACAGCACCAAGCGTCGCACCTGTTACCGCCGTGAGCCCTGTAGGAGTGGCAGAAAGCGGATCGTCTATCTTGTTGACCGTAAGACTCACATCCCGCCTAAACGAACCGGTAGCAGCATCATAGCCCGTCTCAGAGCCATAGGCGCTGTAATCGTAGTTTGCAGCGTCATTGGGCGTAAATGTCACGGAGTAGCTTGTTACATCTGCCGTAGGCTTGGTGTCAGGAGAAGTCCAGGCAAAGCTGCCGCTGTTTGGCGCCGTTGAGTTAAAACTCGCAAGCGAGACATCCAAAAGCTTGCCTGTGGGGCTGTAATCGATAGCCGTAAGACCCGACGGGAAGCTGACCGCAGCCGCAGCCGCCTTGCCAATAGCAAATGACGCCGTCTTTGTCCCGGTATAGTTGCCCTTGCCCGTAAGTATCACAAAGCCGCCAGTGGCGACGTTGATGTTCGCGCCGTAGCTGATATCGTAGTCGCTGCTTGTGATGGTTGCGTTTGCCCCGCTATCAGTAGGGGCGTTATACGTAGGAATGATCTGGCTACCCGTATAGGCATAGGGTCCTCCGGTGATGGTCAGGCTCACATCACTCGTGTTGATGTCCCGCGGCGCTATAACGACGGTAAGTTCTGCACTGGTAGCGGCGTTGTAGTTCGCGTCTCCGGCAATGCTTGCCTGCACCTTGATAGTCCCTGCGCCAGCTATGGTGATAAGTCCGGTGGTGCTCACGGTAGCGATAGAATCAGCGCCGTCTGTCTTGGTAAAGCTCGCACTACCGCCTTGTCCGCTGCCCGCGCTCGTGGTAGTGCTAAGCTGCGTTGGGGCGTCTCCGTACGTAACTGTGCCAGGTGCGTCAACTAAAAGCGTTTGCGCTGCCTTGATTCCTACGGTAATGGTGGCGATATTGCTGCCAAAGCCTCCCGCAGGACCTATGCGCACGTCGTATTCACCGGGCGTAACGCGTGCGCTGTTTGTGCCAGTCGTCCAGTTTGAGGTCTCATCCGTTGTCATGTGTGGGCGGTACTGGAATGCTCCCGGAAGTATAATCGCACCGTCGCCTGCACTCGCGGAACTCGCCTTGCTAGCGTCCAGCCCGGTGGTTGGAGCCATCGCCTTGCCTACTACCGGAAGAGGGGAAGAATACTCCGAGGCGGGAAAGTTGTCACTTGCGTTGCGCGATACTTCCAAGCTAAAGTCGCTTGCGTCTGCAATCGCTGTGAGGGAGGCGCCGCTTGTCAGCACTGTGCCTACGGGAACACCTGCCGAACTCGCCACCCTGACGGTGTAGTCTGCGGGAGAGATTCCGTTTTGGAAGACAAGGGTTTCGGAGTTGTAGCCTATGCGTATGATGTCTGTGGCTGCAGGCGTTGCAAACTTCGTGTAGGCATTTCCGAGCGATATGACGTTGCTCTCGAAGTGGTTTGTGTCGCCGAGTGCTTTGACAAAGATATGGTATTCCGTGGCGGGAGAAAGGCCATTGATCGTCTTCCATGTCCCATTAGCAGTAGCACCCGTATCATTTGTAAAGTTTCCGCCGGTAGACCAACCGAGCTTCATGTCGCTTGTCACGCTCGCCGTCCCGTTGTATTGTATGGAATAGCTTGTGTCTGTGACGGTTGGCGCTCCAAAGTCAGTGTCTGCAAGATTCCAGTTTGCCTTGGTGACGGTCAGGCTTACCCCTATCGTTGATTTCTCATTTGTATTGTAGGTCACCTCTACCGTTGCATGATACGTGCCGGAGTCAAGGTCTTGATCGGGCGTGATGGTATAGCCGTTATGCTCACCTGCAGTCGGGATCGTCTGCGTGCCTGTGAGGGTATTAAGCGAGAAGGAAGTTGCGTCCGTGCCCGTGAGCGCGATGCCATCAATATCGATGTCTGCGCCTGAGATATTATAGATGTGGAGCGTCTGGGAACTTATCGCTGTTCCCCACACATAGGAGCCAAAGTTGACCGGATTCATGAAAATCGGCGACGATATGGTATCTATGTAGGACGAGGGAGCGGTAGCTGTGGCTTTAATGCGCACGTCAAGGCTGTTGCCCACCGAGTAGGTGATATCAAACTCATCCAATCCTGCCGTTACGTCTGTCCATGTAGAGCCGGGAGTAGATGAATAACTCCTGTACTCGTATGCTTCGGTCGTATCAAGTCCGCTTACCCGCAGTTGTCCAAGCGATGGCACGTTTAATGCTGCGCTTAGCACCGGAGCGGCGGGTCTTCCTGCTATCGTGACTTCCCTAAACGCCGATGCAAACGTGTAAGCTGTAGATTTCACCCGAATGTCAAATTTGTCCTCGCTGCCGCTCCATCCAAGACTCGCGAAGTCTATGCTCGTGCCGCTAAATGTACCAGTAAGCGGGGTGTTGCCGCTCACGTCATACCAGTCGTAGTCTGCGGCATTCCCAACAAGTATATCCACGGTTTCATTTTCGTAGTCTATCTCATAGTCTGTGCCCTTCAAAGGCGCTTCAGGCCTGGGCGAATAGCCCACTTGCTGCGTGGGCTGCACGGCAGCACCGACGTATCCGTCTATGAGGGCTGTGCGGTAGATGACGTTGCTCCGCGTATCTAGCTTGCCGGTAAGGTCTATGGTAGATGAGCCGGCTGCCCTGACGTATGCAGGCGTGCCGGGCGATGAGTCGGGAGCGACCCAGTATTCGAGGTCATGTGAGACGACTCCGCCGGAGAGGTTTGTAACGGCGTTTGCGCCGTAGTCTATTTTGAGGGCATTGTCTGCATCAAGGTGCGTAGGATAGGGATAGACCCGCACGCCTTTGAGGTAGGTGCCGCCATAGTAATACTTCTGCACCACCTGATAGGTCTTGCCCGCGGTCAGGCCACCAAAGTTGATAGGGGTGCCGTCTATTCCCCTGCTCTCTCCTTTGATGCTTCCGTCTGCGGGGTCATAGACGGCATAGGTAAAGTTCGAGCTCGCACTTGGGATGATAATCGAAAGTCCGTCAGCAGCGCGGGTCACCTGCGAGGCCGTAAGGTCTGTTGACTCAAGCCTGCCGGGAAGATAGGTCTCTATCTCATAGGGCTCTGTGTCTGCGTAGCCTATCTCGCTGTAGCCGAGCGGTCTTGCAACGAGGTAGTAGATAAACCCTGCGTCCAGATCGTCAAAGGTAAGCGTGCCACCGCCGTTTGTCCAAAAGAATTTAGGATTGCTCGTGTCAGGCACGCCGCCCGAACCCTCTTCTAAAAGTGCGTATTGCGCATTCGGGTTGGTGTTGATGACTTCGACCTCGGCTTTGTTGCCGCTGTCATAGTAACTGAGCTCGACGTTGGATACGCCGCTGCCGGGATCTGTTGCGGCGGGCATTTTTACGTCTTCATAGTAGCCGTCATCAAGCACGCTTTGTGCGTTTAGGTTTGTGCCCAGCCCCCATGAGATGGCTCCGGCAGGTATGCCTATGATGCGGTAGCTCTTGCCGGGAATAAGCCCGGTAAACCTCAGCGTCTTACCGTCTGCAAAGCCGGTATACCATGAGCCGTCGCCGAGGGTGGGGTCGATATATGAGGAGGCGTCCGCAAATGAGCCTGTGTCGTTATACTGTGCCGCAAGGTTTGAGATACCGAGCACGGAACTGCCGCGTACCTCGGCTAAAGTATAGGCATAGTCCGCCTTGGTATCCGTATTGATGGATGCGTCGCCCGAGTAGGCAATAGCGTCGGTTGG
>JAITTM010000168.1 GCA_031286975.1 Coriobacteriales bacterium | reverse complement strand
AACGCCAAATGCCCCAAAGGTCTGCTGCCTTTGAGGGTTTGTCTTTCCTCTTTGCACATTCTCTTTCAAATGACACGCCCTTGTGCCTTCGCTATCCCAGCCCCATGCTTGTGTTACGTTTTGGACAACAGCAGGCAACCCGTTTGGTTACCGGCACATCGGATTATAGGTAAACCACCAGAGTGAATGCCATATTTCGCGGCTAAATACATTGATTCAGCACAACTGGGGGTGATTGCCCTCGATGCAGCCTGGCTACGCATATCGTTCCTGGCATCCACCTGCGCGAGCTAGCAAGCTCCAGAAGAGCACGCCCTTATAAACGCCAGAATCTGTGAGAAGGCTTCCTCGTCAGAGACATCAAGCCAATTGGCATCGTATCGCTTCAGCGCCTGGATGAATTCCCTGTCTGTAAAGGTATTCTTCAAACGGCGTTCAATGGCACCAAAGTCGTTTTCCCACATCTCGGGATTATCAAAGATGACTTTCTTGATGTAATTGGCAGCCCTTGTCTTGTCAACTTCAACCAGGCTGGATAGATACGCCAAGTCGTATATGTCTTTATACCGATATGATGAAGGCCCAAACTTCAACAGCGATTTCAACTTCTCAGCAAAAATCTGTTCCTTAGAATTTGCTAACAGATCAACGCCCTCGCCAGAATAACCAAGGTCAAAACAATAGTCCTCTTGTTCAATGGATAAATCACAATGAATGCCAATGTCCAGTTTCGCTTGGATGGTCGTCTCGCCGTCGGAGATGTTAACCAAGACGCGCTTTCCTTTGTAGTCCTGATGTTTCAAATCAGATATTTTGCCAGTAATCGTAATTGACATTCCATCATCTAGCACATCCAACGCTGCAATAAAGCTGCGGATTGATTCATCTAAAAGTGAATAGCGGATAAAATCAAAGTCGATATCGCGTGTTGCACGACGGAGGTCGTGTGAGAGTTCATGCATCACTATGCCACCCTTGATGGTAACATGGCGCGAAAGTTGACTCGCTGCAATCTTTGCCAACACAACATCTTGGCAAGCCTTTGCCTGAGCATATAAAAAGTCATAGCCTTGAGATTGATAAAGAGCAAGTGCGTCTTGGAGATTCATCAAAATACCTCTTTGCGGATAAGGTCAAGCAGTTTGCGGCCTTGTGGCATGTGTTGCGCGTACTGCTCTATTTTTCGATAGTTCATAGAGTCAATACGCTCACGAAACTCTGTTTGCACCTCTTTATAGACATCAAACGAGAGCTTGTTGCGGTTGTGCAGCAGCTCTAAGAGCATCCGCTCCTGGTCATACAGGTGCACGGTTACACCGTCAATCTGCTTGCCCATCTTGCCACAGTTGAAGCGCTCTGCGGGAACAAAGTGTTGAAGTATCAGTTGCTTGGTGATCTTTCGCGCATTACGCAGTGTTGCTACTTCAAACTTCTGGGGAATCACATCGCTTAAGCCATGCAGATAATAGGCCGAGGTTCCGGTAAAGATAACATCGGGATAGCGCAAGGCGATGCTGGCAAACGGGTCAACAACCGCACTGTCTGAGTATACCCCTCTATCAATCTTGTAAAGTGCCTTGTTAGCAAGGGCTTTGCGAATCTGGTAATCAGATCCATGGCGTTTAATGGTATCGGCATAAGTAAACAGCATGGTGCTCTTTCTGATACAAGGTTTATGTCGGCATAATTTTCAATTCTGCATAAGTTTACTTTAAAAATGCTGAGAGCGCCATGTTTTGTCACTTACAAAGTAGAGCATGGATGATCGCGTTATAAAAGCAGCTGTAAGACACCAATTGGTGCAGCATCTGGAGAAGCATCGCGTGCATTAAGCTCAGGGCAACAAGCTGGCAATGGCTTCGTTTGCTAAATCGTTCGCTTTTTGTAGGTAGTCACGCATGGCTGTGGGGGCGTGGGCGATCTTGCCACCGGGGCTGCGGGCACCGGCGTGTTGAAAGCTGAGGTAATACTCGGCCGTGGAGTAGGCATCGCGCGCGGTTTGCAGGGTCTTCTCATCAAAGGTTCCTGTAGCTGTGGCCTCGGTAATCAGGTTGTGCAGGGTGCCCAACTTGGCGAGTAGCTCATCTTCAAGCGCGCCCTGGGTGGCTTGTTTCTCGCGCACAAAATCGCGCATCTCGGCGGTTGTGGCAACCCCTTGACTACTGTGACAGCGCAGACAGGTTTTCATGGCTGCCTCGTTTTTAATAGGCGAGCTCGACGAGTCGTGGTTGCGAAACTGCTGCCCCTGGTCGCCCTCGATCACTGGCATGTGGCAGTCCACGCAACTGAGACCCTGCATCTGGTGCGTGCTGCCCTGAAAGAGCTCAATATCGGGGTGGCCTAGAGCGAAAAGTTCGATGCCCGTGTGGGGCTCAATGCTTGTATGAACCCCAAACTCCTCCCCAGCCTTGCGCAGGGCATCGGCATCGATGCCGTATTGGTAGGGCTTGAACTCCTCAAGCGGCCGCTCGTTTTCTGCCACGATATAACGCGCGTAGTCGCAGATGGAGTTGTGGCACTGCGCACAGGCCGCCTCGCGAGGGTTTAGGCCAGCGGCAAAATCGCCACCAAAGAGCTTGAAGGTAACCAGCGTCGCGTTGGCTCCGCTGTAGGGGTCGCCGTTTTCGTGGCAGGTGCGGCACGACCAGTAATCGACAATCTGGCCGGTGACCTCCTCGTAGCTCATGCTAAAGACGGAGCGGCCGTACTGCTCATAGAGTGTGTTGAACTCAGCGGTCTTGCAAGAGAGGCAGGGCGCGCCGGTGATGGCGAGCTTCTGGTCAGTCTCTACGCGGTAGCGAAGTGCGGCGTGGCTGTGCACTAGGCCGTCGTCTTCAAGTTTGAGGCCGCCCGCAACAAAGGAGGAGTACTCATCGGGATACAGCCGCATGAACTCGTTGAAGTATGCCGGTGCTGGTGCCGTCTGCTCTGTGTTAAACGCAGGGTCGTTTTGCGTTGTTGGCTGCGCGCAGCCAACAAAAACAGCCGTGATGGCCAGGCAGAACAGCAGTATGAGCAGACGCTTCGACTTCATTAGAGCTCCTTGACCGTATGCCTCTTTGGCGCTGTTGGCACTGTTGGTTTCGCTAGCACCGCTGGCTCCGTTGGTGCTGGTGCACTGTTGGTTCCGTTGGCGCTATTGGCACCTTTGGCACCACTGGCGCCGCTGGCACATACACCCGGACTTGCTCGCTCATCATTCTCTCGGGTTCCGTGGTTTCCAGCTGATAAAAGCCCAAGTGATGAGCCGCGGAGCCGTAAAAACAAAGGGCTTCTCCAAGGCAGTGGCCTTGCCCTCAACAACGAGATGCTCCTGCAGGTAGGCGGCGAGCAGTTCTTCCTCGTGCGGCGTGGGGTTGTGCAGCATCTGCCTACAGGCAGCAAACGCGTCGTCAAAACTCGCAAAGCGGTCGGTTTTGTGTGAGCTGATATAGCGCAGCTCGGGGTTTAACCCCATCGCAAACAGCATGTTGAGACAGACGGGCAGATCGTAGGCCGCCTCCGCCTTGCGCCCCACCGCCTCGATGATGCGCCTGTTGCTGCGCGGCTGATCGGCGGTTCCTATGGTGAGGGCAACTTTTTTGCGCGCCGTCTGGTTCAGCTTGCTAAGCGCCGCGTGCAGATCCTGCACGGCAATCGACCGCGAGGCGATAACTACGTCCGCCTGTTGTGGGGCAACCCCTTTGGTCACCCAGTCGTCCTCCCAGGCAAGGAGCTTGGTTCGCAAGTTGGCAAGCCCCTCTTGCTGCGCCCTTCTTTGCACCTCATCCAGCATGGCCTGCGCAAAATCGCAGGCCAGAACCTCGTTGCCTGCCTTCGCCAGCGGGATGCAAAGCGCTCCGGGGCCACAGCCCATATCCAAAACGCTTTGCCCTGGCTGGATGCGCAAGAGCTCCAAGAATCGCTGCGTATACGACGAGTTGCCCACGCTGCGCGCATAGTCTGCCGCTCGGTCGTTCCAATGCTGGGCGTCCGCTGGGCGTTGCCGCTTTTGCTGCAACGCCGCCCAGACTTCTTGCCAGTCACTCGTTGCTAATATATCCACGCGCGCTCCCTAGGTGTTTGCTTGCCTTGCGCTCACTGCTAAGTTGCTGCTAAACTGCGGCTGCCGTGCGGTTGCCGAGCTGCCAGGCGGCTGCATTGAGTGAGCCTGGCTGGCTGGCAGCTGCTTTGCGCCGCTTTGCGCCGCTTTGCTTGAGCGCCTATTGTACCTCGCTTCCTGTGTGTTGTGATATGCTTGCTACCTTGTTTGTTTGCTGTTTGCTTTTGTTGTTCGCTTGATGCAAGGAGTTCGCACTTTTATGATTCCCGTTATGATCGAGACCCTGGTTGTGGGGCTGCCGCCTTCGCCGTCAGTTGTTGTTTTGCGCCCGCTGGATGAGAACACTGCCAACGTGCGCGTGCTGCCCATCTGGATTGGTCCCACCGAGGCCGCGGCGATTGGCATCGCGCTTGAGGGGCAGCCGCGCCTGCGCCCCATGACGCACGACTTTTTGGCAAGTATCATCTACGCGCTCAACGCTGATATCGAGCGAGTAGTGATCGACCGCGTGGAGGGTTCGACCTTCTTTGCCACGGTATTCTTGCAGCAGGAGGGGCAGCTTTTGCACATCGACGCGCGGCCCAGCGACTCCATTGCGCTGGCGGTGCGCACGCAGTCGCCGCTGTACGTCGATGAGGACGTGCTCAACTCGTCCTCCTTTCCCTACATCTTTGCCCAACACGCCAACCGCGAGGTGGCTATGGAGCAGTTCAAGACTTTTCTGGATTCCATCTCGCCCGAGGACTTCGAGGTCACGGAGTAGGGCAAAGGCACGGAGCAGGTCTACCGTTGCGGGGCAGCACCCAGCGACGGGCAGCTCTGGGCGCTCGCTCTTGCAAAACCACAGCGCAAATCTACAAGCTGCAGAGAAGGGCGGGCAGCTCACTTATCGTGGCCAGCTCGTGCTGGGCGCCGGCAGCGAGCAGGCGGTCGCGCGTGAATATGCCCCAGGTGGCGGCAACGGCGATGGCGCCGGCGGAGCAGGCGGCTCGCATATCATAGGGGCTGTCGCCCAGATACACACAGCGCTCAATGGGCACGCCCAGGCGCGCCGCTGCCAAAAGCAGTGGTTCCGGCTCGGGCTTGTGCCGCAGGGTATCATCTGAACCGATGAGAAAATCAAAGTATCCTTGCAGGTTAAAGCAGCCCAGACCACGCCAAGCGAGCTCATTGCGCTTTGAGGTCACCACCACCTGCGGTATCCCTTGCACCTTGATGGCGGCAAGCGTCTCGTCCGTGTCCGCAAAAGAGCGTATCAGCTCGTCGTGCACACGCTGATTGTGTGTGCGGTAGGTTTCAACGAGCTCCTGGGCGTGCTGCGCGTCGAGATGCTGCATCTGCTCGCCCAGTGGTATGCCCACCAGGTCGAGCAGCTCAGCGTCGGGTATCTTGCGCTGCAAGACCTTGCGCGTGGCGTACTGAAACGATGCGAGTATCATGTCCCGCGTGTCGAGCAGGGTCCCGTCAAGGTCATAGAGTACTGCAGCGATGCTCACTTATTCGTCCTTGTCGCC
>JAITTM010000141.1 GCA_031286975.1 Coriobacteriales bacterium | reverse complement strand
CCCGTAAGCGCCATCACAAAAGATGGGGAGACCGGCGCCGTCTGGATCGACCAGGAGGTCTGCATCGGTTGCAGAAGCTGCGAGGGGGCCTGCCCCTACTCCATCCCCGTGCTCAACGAGGAGACCGGCAAAGAGGTCAAATGCGATATGTGCCGAGACTACCTTGCACAGGACAAGCTGCCCATCTGTGTTGCCACCTGCCACCAGCGGGCGCTTGATTTTGGCGAGATCGAGGAGCTCAAGGCAAAATATCCCGACGCCACCGATGCCATTGAGCCTCTGCCGCAGCCCTCAACCGGTCCCTCGCTTCTCGTCCGTCCCCATAAGGACGCGCAGAGATCGGGAGAAGGCACGGGCAGAATCCTGAACCTGCCCTACGAGTATTAGGGGTCATGATGAATGACTTCAAGCCTGCGAAAGAGGTCTTGCTGGCGGCATCGCTCACCTTTGCTGTGTTGGGCAAGAGCCTGTATCAGGAGTTGAGCGTAGCGGAGCTCGAGCAGCTGCTGCAAGCCCAGGTGTTCACCGGGCTTCCCTACGGGGCGGCGCAGGAGGATTCGCAACGGGGAATCGCCTGCCTGAGCGAGTGGACGCGCGCAAACAGCGAGGGCTTGAGCCAGGAATCGCTTGATGCCATCCGCCATGACTACCTGTACCTTTTTGCCGGTGTGGGGCACCCCGGTGCCTCACCTTGGGAGTCGACGTATTTTAACGAGGCACGGGCGACCTTTGCCAAGCAGACCCTTGAGGTACGCGATTGGTACAAGCGGTACGGCTTGATGATCGAGCGCAAAAACAGGGAGCCAGATGACGCGATTGGCTATGAGCTGAGTTTTGTCGCGCATCTGGCTCAAGGTGCCGCCACTGCTCTGGCATCGGCCAGGGAGGCTGACTACGAGGAGCACCTGCAGGCGCTGCGGGGCTTTTTAACCGAGCACCTTCTCCGCTGGGCCTTTATCTGGAGCGACCGCGTGCAGCAAAACGCACGCTCGGATTTCTATAGGGGCCTGGCGCTCCTGGTTTGCGGCTCGCTTAAGGCACTCTGGTGCGAGCTGGGTGAATGGGGCGACATACAGGGTCATCAGGGGTGTCACCGCGGGATGACTCAAACGTTGTAAGTCACGGTAAGGGGCAGCACGCATTGATTGCGGATGTTGGCACGCAGAGCTCCTTGCGTGTGGTGTGATGCTGGTGTTTCTCCGGAGACACCATAGAGCTAGGAAGTAACTCTCCGCAAAACCTCTCTAAGTCGCAGACCCTCCATCAAACCTCGCTGACATCCCTCTCGGCCTTCAGTCGCTTAAGGATGCGCTGGTATTTTTGTGCCGGGTAGGCATAGCTCAGCGCCAAGCAGAGCCAAGGGAGGCCCAAAAGCCAAGGAAAGCCGCTCGTTGTTGCCAAAGACGCATACGTCAGGCAGAATGCCAGGAAACAAAAAGCAAAGCTAAGGTAGTAATTTCTCCGCAGTCTGTAGTCCTCGATCTTCGAGTCGATATCTGAGTTGATTTCAAAGGGCCCATAGCTGGCTTTGCGAACCGCATACAGAGCGCATCTGCTGCCAAGGGTGTTGCGCTGTGCAACGATCTCCGCGCCACTTTCGGCGAGCATCTCGGCAATCCGCTGGTATTTGTCGTAATCAAAAAAGCCACTGTTCTTTACGGTGAATGCCGCCTGACAGAGGTATTCTCCTGGCCAGCAGGGCACAAAGACAAATCGCGCTCCCCATTCAATCGCAACGAGCTTCCAGCCTTCCGCGCTCATCTTGTTGATAAAGGTCACATGCTCACCTGGGTCGATGCTGGATTGCCATTTGACCTTTACGGGCACTGCTGCACCGTTATATGTGTAATTGCTGATCATTCGCTACCTCCTTGTTATACGCAACCCATTTTGCAATAGCTCTTCAAGACGGAGAAGTTCGGCGTTTACCATCGCCTTGCCTGCCTCGGTTATCAGGTATTCCCTCTTGCGGTCGTACTGGACCGTCTCTACAATCCAGCCCCTTTGAAGCAGGGTGCTTAGTGCTCCATAGAGGGTTCCTGCACCCATTTTGACGCGCCCCCTGCTGATAGTCTCCACGTTTTGCATGATGCCGTAACCGTGCAGGCTTTGATACAGCGAGAGCAGGATGTAATAGGCTGCCTCGGTTAATGCGCCGCCTCGTTCTGCCATAAGGTATCGCCCTTCTTCTCGTCATCGACTCACGATATATCATACACCGGTATACCGTGTCGCGATATAATATATCGGCTCCCGACATACTTGTCAAGAAGGTAGGAGAAGTTGACGCAGGAGTAGCCAATCTTTGCCGCCCTCTCCTGTCGGGCAAACCCAAGACTGTTTGCCTAATAGTAGACTTAGTCTTATACTGTAAAGTAGCCACTAGATAAGCCTCCCGAGAGGAAACGCCATGTCTGATACCTATTACAATCCCGATGATCTGGCCAAGTTTGGTAACGTGGGCGAGCATGCACCCGATCTTTGGGAGAAGTTCATGAGCTACTATGGCGCCGTGTTTGAGGACGGCGCTTTGACCGCGCGCGAGAAGGCGCTCATCGCTTTGGCCGTAGCCCATGCTGTGCAATGCCCCTACTGCATCGACTCGTATACCAATGCGGCTCTGGAGAAGGGCGCCGACAGGGATCAGCTTACCGAGGCGATCCATGTGGCCTGCGCAATCCGTGGCGGGGCGTCGCTCGCCCACGGTATCCAGATGAACAACATCGCAGGCGCCCTGGAGTTCTAGTGGAGTCCTTTGTCGAGCGCATCACCGCCTTGGGGCGCCCCGAGTTGCTTGAAACCGTCGATGCGCTGACAACGCTGCAAGTCAATGTTGGCACACGCTGCAACTTGCAATGCAAGCATTGTCATGTGCAGGCGAGCCCAACGCGCACCGAGGCGATGTCGCGCGAAACCCTTGAAGCCTGCATCAGGGTCTTTGCCCAGGATGGGTTTCAGGTCTTGGATATAACCGGCGGTGCTCCCGAGCTGCATCAGGACTATCGTTGGCTCATAGACGAGGGCGCGAAGCTCGTCGCCGCGACTGCTCTCGCTCCCGCCGCTCCTGCCACGGCAATCACCGCCGCCCCCACCCCTGCCCCTGCCGCCGTTGCCCCTCCCGCCCCTGCCGTCCCCGCAACCGCAATCGCCCCCACCCCTGCCCCTCCCGCCCCTGCCGTCCCCGCAACCGCAATCGCCCCCGCCGCCGTTGCTGGCAGGGTCATCACCCGCACCAACCTGGTGATCTTGGGCGAGAGGGGCTACGGCGATCTGCCGGAGTTTTGGGCTGAACGTGGTGTCGAGGTTGTTGCCTCTTTGCCTTCGTGGGAGGGTCGCTCGACCGACCGACAACGCGGCGACGGTGTCTTTGAGCAGGCGATCGCAGGCCTGCGAGCGCTCAATGCCGTGGGCTACGGCGCGGGCGCGGCCAACGCCAAAGGGCAGCCCCTGGTGCTCAACCTGGTGTCAAACCCCGGCGGGGCTTTTTTGCCGCCAGCACAGGCAAGCGCCGAGCGCGAGTTCAGGCAAAATCTCGCTGAGCGCTACAGCGTGACCTTTGACAAGCTTCTCACCATCACCAATAATCCTGTCGGTCGCTTCAAGACATTCCTCGAGACGCGTGGCATATTGAACGGATATATGGAGCGGTTGGGTGCCGCATTCAACCCCACAACCGTCGAGCACATGATGTGTCGCTCGCAGGTCTCCGTTGCCTGGGATGGTCGCACCTACGATTGCGACTTCAATCAGGCAGCTGGCCTGCCCCTTGAGGATCAGCCCACCATCGCTATGATGGCTGAGCAGGGCACGCATAGGCGCGCTCTGCGTCTGGCCGACCACTGCTACGCCTGCACCGCCGGAGCCGGCTCAAGCTGCGGGGGAGCCACAGTATAGGGGAGGCGCAGAGCCCTGACTAACCCCCAAGCAACGCGTGTGCCTCGCGCAGTGCCGCCGCAAAAGCCTCGGGTGCATCAATCATGGTGTTGTGCCCGGCCTTGGGAATAACGCGCAGCAGCTTGCGCGGAGCCTGCATGCCTTCAAAATACTCTACCGCGAGGCTCGTCACCGTCTGATAGTCCTCCGCGCCTAAAAGGTAGGCTACCGGCAGGTGGTAGACGCTCCCCAAATCGCGCAGGTTAAAGCTTGCCAGATACTCCACCAAGTCCCAGCGCAAGCGTTCGACATCCTTTTTCAAAAAGGAGAAGTCCGAGAACTTGAAGCTCGGGCTTCTCACAAACATCGCAAGGGTGCACAGGTCGATTTTTACCACCATGTTGTACTTTTGTCGCAGCCGCCAAAAGGTCTTTTGCTGTTCGCTCTGTCCGTCCTCGCGCGGCAAGAACTCAAGCTCCTCAAAGTTTGGCAGCATCTCCAGATCCTTGGTGGCACCTGCCGTGACGATGCGCTCGCGCAGGGTGTTATAGGCACATAGCTCGTTTTTGCGCATCTCGACAACCTGACCAACGCCGATATACAGTAGCAGGTCGTCGGGGTGCTCCAGGGCATAACGGCTGCCAAGGACGCTGCCCCACGAGTGCCCCAACACGGCGATCTTCTCCACACCGTAGCGCTTTTTGAGGTGCTCCACAACGGCTTGCATGTCGCTCATAATCTCGTTGATGGCTATTGGGTAGGTGATCGGCTTTGTGCTTGCCGCCAGGCTCTTGCCGCAACCGCGCTGATCCCAAAAGACGAGGTTGAACAGGTCTTCCCACTGCGCTTTGAGTCTGTAGCCCATAAAACTCTCCGAGAAACCAGGTCCGCCGTGCACCAGCAGCAACACGGGGGCGCCGCTGTTCGCAGCGGTAGCAGCGGTAGCAGCGGCGGTTTGGCGCTCGCTCGTCTTGGCTCGTTTGGGCGCGTCTGCCCTCTTTGCAACGGGATAATGCAGCAGGTACTGCGGCGCACCAGTGTCTATATATTCCTCATAATAAACTGGTTTTGCCACGGGTTTCGCCCTTCCTGTCTTTGCTCCCCCTGTACTATGGAATGTGATTATAATTGAAGTCTCACAGCAACAGGGACGGTGACAGTGGACAAGCACGATTTCAAGCGAACGGTGGATAAGACCCGGGCGGCGTTTGCCACCCCTTCCATCGCGGCGGCGGTCTGTGTTGGAGGCAAAACCTACTACCACGCGTGCGGACACACACACGCACTTGGTGGCAAAGCCGATGAGCACACGGTGTATCCCATAGCATCGGCCTCCAAGGCCTTTATCGCCACCTGCATCATGATGCTGGCAGACGAGGGCTCGCTTGATCTGGACGCGCCCGTTAAGCGGTACCTGCCCG
>JAITTM010000153.1 GCA_031286975.1 Coriobacteriales bacterium | reverse complement strand
TTTTGCATTGACTCTTTCAGAGCGCTGACAAAGGGGTACCTTCGTGCGCGCTGAATTAGGTAAAAACGAGTATATATCCACGTTATAGCCTAATCCGTGAACCGGAAAACACAGCTTTTACTGCCTCGGTGTAGCGCTGAGTCTTGCAGGAATACCCTTGACAGGTTCCTGAATCAAAGATTTGCGCTGGAGATTTCAATTGACCCTCCACTACTCCACTACTCCGCTCGGCGTAGTGCGGTGCGTATCGGGCCGCTGTATCGGTCTGTGGAAGGGGTTGCCTCACAGCACAATCAGTTCGTGCGGTGCCTGGGTGAAGACCTCGAAGCCGGTGGCGGTCACCACGCCAAAGTCCTCGATGCGCACGCCGCCACAGCCGGGCAGGTAGATGCCGGGCTCGACGGTCACCACGTTGCCCTGCACGAGGGTCGAGGTCGATTGCGCCGCCAGGCGCGGCTCCTCATGCACGTCGATGCCCACACCGTGGCCCAAGCCATGGGTGAAGTAGCTGCCAAAGCCTGCCTCGGTGATGACTGACAGCGCCAGTTCATGCAGCGCTTTTCCTGTCTTGCCGGGAGCGATGGCCGCCTTGGCAGTCTCGTGCGCTCTGAGCACCGTGTCATAGATGCAGCGCTGCTGCTCGCTAGGCTCGCCAAAGATCACCGTGCGGGTCATGTCGGCGCAGTAATCGTGGTACTTCGCGCCAAAGTCCAAAACCAGAAAGTCGCCCTGCTCAAAGCGCCGCTGCGAAGAAACAGCATGGGGGTTGGCACTGTTGGATCCACTGGCGACGATGGAGCCAAAGGCGATCCCCTCCCCGCCCAGCCTCTGCAGGCTGTATTCGAGCTCGGCTTGCGCCTCACGCTCGCTTTGGCCCGGCTTGAGCCACTCGATCATATGCGCAAAGGCGGCATCGGTGATAGCCTGCGCCTGCTTGTGCAAGGCGATCTCGCTTGAGTCTTTAACGGCCCGGAGCCCGCTGAGAAGCCCGGGCTTCTCAACAAGTTCAAAGCCTTCCGCAAGAGCGGCCACAAGCGCGCGGTAGCGGTTGAGGGCGATGTCCGCCTCGATGCCCAGCTTGAAGGGTGCCGCCTGGGTGCCCCTGTTGGGTGCCAGCAGGTTGGCGAGGTAGCCGCCAAGCGCGATGAGCTCGTCACTGATCTGCCAGAGGCCCTCCGTGTTGCGCTCGCGCATGACATTGCTGTAGCGGCTATCGCTGTGCAGGTGGGCGACATCCTGGGTGAGCAGGACGGCATGGGCCTGCTCAAGGTCGAAGAGCTGCGTCCAACCCGTGAGCCAGCGGATGTCCGAGGTGTTGAGGGCCAGGTAGCCGTCCAGGTTGTTCTCGCGCAACAAAACGCGCACGCGGTCGATCCTGGTCTGGTTGTCGCTACTGCTGCCCATGCGGTGCTCCTTGTTCACTCGGCTGTGCTGTCCAGATAGTCTACTAAATAGTCCACGGCCTTGAGGTAGCTGGCTGCGCCCTCACCCTTGAATTGCGCGATGCAAACGTCCTCCATAAGCGAGATGTGGCGAAACTCCTCGCGCGTGGCGATGTCTGAGAGGTGCACCTCCACCACCGGCGTGGGCACGCCTGCAATGGCATCGCGCAGGGCGACGGAGTAGTGCGTGTGTGCCGCTGGGTTATAGACGATGCCCTCATAGGCTCGCTGCGCGCTTTGCAGGGTGTCGACCAGCACGCCCTCGTGGTTGGATTGGGAGAAGAACGCCTCGATGTGCTGGTCTTGCGGGCGTCCCACGTTGAGCTCTTCGATGTGCTCGGCGATCTGCCGGTTGAGCGCCGTGAGCGTAAGCGTGCCATAGACGTCCGGCTCACGCTGCCCCAGCAAGTTGAGGTTGGGCCCGTTGAGTATGAGTAGTTTCATGCGCATCCTCCCGTTCATTGCGCCACCCTGTAAGCGGCATTATTCCGTTCGCTGTGCCGCCCTGAATACGTGACCGAATCCAGGTTCTTGCTTGAAGGGCATCCTGCCAACTCCTATGCCGCTCTGTAAGCGAGCAGATTGCCCTGAAAGTAAGGTTCTGGATGAGGGAGCGTATATGAATACGTAACCGAATCCAGGTTCTTGCTTGAAGGGCAAGATGCCAGCTCCTATGCCGCTCTGTAAGCGAGCAGATTGCCCTGAAAGTAGGGTTCTGGATGAGGGAGCGTATATGAATACGTGACCGAATCCAGGTTCTTGCTTGAAGGGCAAGATGCCGCTTACAGAGCGGCAGACATTTTTGCCTGCTCCCACAATATCAAATATATCTTAACAAGGTCAGGGTCGACCGCGACGGTCTCCCATGTGCCGGGGGCTTGGGCAAAAACGAAGCGGAGTTCGCCGTTGCGCGCCTTCTTGTCGCTGAACATCGCGTCAAAGAGGGCATCGGCGGAGTAGGCCGAGGCGATGGGCACAAGCCCCAGCTTGTCGAGCAGGGCATCTTGTTGGGCGACAAAGGCCTCGGACACACCAACGGCCTCAACGGCCAGGCGCGCCGCAAAGCGCATGCCCTCGGCCACGGCGCGCCCGTGACTGATGCTGCCAAAGCCCGCCACCGTCTCGAGCGCGTGCCCAAAGGTGTGGCCGTAGTTGAGGCACTCGCGCAGGCCCTTCTCCGTCTCATCATGGGCTACGACGCGCGCCTTGAAGGCGAGGGATTGCACGATGGCCTGCTGCACCGCGGCCTCGTCGTGGGCAAGCAGCTCGCCTGCGCTGTTGCTGAGCCACTCCGTGAACTCCGCGCCGTCGATGAGGGCGGATTTGGCGATCTCGGCAAAGCCGTTCTCCCACTCCGCATCGGGCAGGGTCGCCAGCGTTGCCAAGTCGCTTGCCACGTAGGCCGGCTGCTTGAAGCTGCCAACGAGGTTCTTGCCACTGGCGAGGTTGACGCCCGTCTTGCCACCGATGGACGAGTCGACCAT